>NZ_JACADT010001280.1:0-1318 GCF_013421635.1 Streptomyces sp. UH6
GCCGCCTACGCCGGCGGCTCCCTGGGCATGGGGGTCTGGGTCACCGTGCCCGGGCTGCTGCTCCTCTACTTCCTCACCGACGTCCTGGCGGTGCCGGCCTTCCTCGCCGGGCTGACCCTGCTGCTGCCCAAGGTCGTGGACATCGTCGTCCACCCGTTCCTCGGCTCGCGCTCCGACCGGGAGGCGGTCCGGTTCGGCCACCGCCGCCGGATGATGCGGTCCGGTGTGCTGCTCGGGGCCGCCATGGTCGCGATGTTCAGCGTGCCGTCCGCCCTCACCGGCGGGCCCGCGGCGCTCTGGGTGGGCTGCTGGTTCGTGGTGGGCAACCTGCTCTTCGCCCGATTCCAGGTGCCGTACCTCACCACGGCCTCCGACCTGCTGGTCGGGTACCACGAGCGGACGCGGGTCTTCATGTTCCGCATGCTCTGCCTGACCGTGGGGCTGCTGTGCGCGGGCGTCGCCGCGCCCGCCCTGACCGCCGCGGGAGGCCGGGACGACTACACCCGCATGGCGCTCCTGCTCGCGACGGTCATGGCCGTCACGTCGGTGGTCGCGCTGTCCGGGGTGCGCCGGCTGACCGAGGGCTGCGGCGTCCGCGCGCCCGACGGGGCGGGCGGCCACTCCACCCTGGCCGACCTGCGGCTGGCCTGGCGGGACCGGGACTACCGGGCGCTGGTGCTGTCGTACCTGTTCACCGGAACGACCACGCACCTGTTCCTCGCCGCGCTGCCCTACTTCACCGAGTACGTCTTCGAGGACTCCGGCCTCACCGCCCTGCTGATGGGCCTGTTCCTCGCCCCGGCGCTCTTCGCCGGCCCGCTGTGGACGGCCTGGTCACGGCGCTTCGGCAAGCAGCGGGGGCTGCTGCTCTCCCAGGCCGCCTTCGCGGCGGGCTCCCTGGCCCTCCTGCTGGGTGCGCTGCTCGGCGGGGTGCCCGGCATCGCCGTCACCGCCGTGGTCGTGGTGGTGATGGGCGTCTCGTTCGCCGGGCTCCAGCTGTTCGCGTTCTCGATGGTGCCCGACGTGGTCGCCGCGGCGGAGGCGGGCGGATCGGCCAAGGCGGGCGGATCGGCGAAGGCGGGCGCGTACACGGGTCTGTGGACCGCGACGGAGGCGACCGGCACCGCCGTCGGACCGTACGTGTACTCGGCCGTCCTGGCGCTGGGCGGTTTCGTCTCGAGCACCGCCGGAGAACACGTCGCCCAGCCGGGCTCGGCGATGACCGCGCTGCTCGTCGGCTTCACCGCGGTGCCGGCGGCGCTGATGGCCGCCGCCCTCTGGTTCCAGCGGCGCTACACCCTGGACCGCCGCCCCGCGT
>NZ_JACADT010001281.1:0-1318 GCF_013421635.1 Streptomyces sp. UH6
TCCGGGCGGCCGACGACGGGACGGACCACGCGAACTCCGCCCCTGCGACGGGCCGTTACGCCGCCGAGGACGACTGCGAGCGCCCGGAGGCGCTGAGCCCCGCACCGTCGAGGGACGAGAGCGGAGAAACGATCCAGGAGATCAAGGAACGCGGCTACCTGCGGGTCGGCGTCGACCAGAACAGCTACGGCTGGGGTTACCGCGACCCCAACAGCGGCAGCCGGCAGGTGGAGCTGTCCGGCTTCGACATCGACCTGGCCAAGCGGATCGCCGACGAGCTCCTGGGCCCGCGCGCCCCCGGTCAGGAACCCAACATCCGCTTCCACGCCGTTCCCACCAACCAGCGCGTCCCCGCGGTGCGGGAGGGCCGGGTCGACATGGTGGTGCGCACCATGACCATCAGCTGCGACCGGCTGAAGGAGGTCTCCTTCTCCGCCCCGTACTTCACGACCGGACAGCAGGTCCTCGCCCCCGCGCGGTCCGACGTCCGGGGCTACGACCGGTCCCTGGCGGGCAAGAGGATCTGCACCGCGGCGAGTTCCACGGCCTACCTCCGGCTCGAGAAGGACAAGAAGGACGGTGTGGCGGCGGTCGCCGACGCGGACATCGGCACCACCGTGCCCAACCAGCTGGACTGCCTGGTACGGCTCCAGCTCGGCGAGGTCGACGCGGTGGTCACCGACAGCGCCCTGGCCGCCAGCCAGGCCGCGCAGGACCCCTCGGTGACGCTGAAGGGCGAGGAGTTCACCGAGGAGTACTACGGCGTGGCCATGTCGAAGGAGGCCGACGACCTGGTCCGCCGGGTCAACGCCGTACTGCGCGACTACGTCTCGGACGGGGGCTGGAAGCGGGCGTACGACCGGTGGCTGGAGCCGACCATGAAGAAGCCCGCCGATCCGCCGCCGGCCGTCTACCGCGACTGACCCGCGCCCGGCCTGGGCAGGGTCTGACCGGCGTGGCCGACGAAGCCCGCGCCGATGGACCGCACGCACCGACTGCGCACTGAGAGGTGATCGATGGGCGACACGGGACACGCCTTGGGTCCGGTGATGGACCGGGACGAGGTGGACCGTGCGCTGGCGCGGCTCGGCGCGGAGCACGAGGCGATAGAGTCCTCGCTCCTCGCGCTGCAGGACCACGCGGGGCGCAGACTTCTCGAAGGGGCCGAGCTGACCGGCGCCACCCGGGAGCGGTGGGAGCGGGCGGACGCCTCGATCACCCTGCTGTGGACGTACTTCGACGCCTGGACGGACACCCTGCGCTCCGCCCGCGAGCTGCGGGCGCGGCGCCGCTGGTCCGGGCGTGAGGACCTGGTGGC
>NZ_JACADT010001282.1:0-1315 GCF_013421635.1 Streptomyces sp. UH6
CGCGTCGGTGTCGGCGAGGCGGCGGGCCAGTTCCGGTTCGGGCAGGGTGCCGGGGAGGACCGTGAGCACGTCGGTCTGCCGGACCAGCGGCGCCGCGGTGGCCGCGGCGGCCGCGGCGAACGCGGGGACGCCGGGCACGATCTGCGTCTCGTACCGCTCGGAGAGCCGGTCGTGCATGTACATGAACGATCCGTAGAACAGCGGGTCGCCCTCGGAGAGCAGCACGACGTCGCGCCCCGCGTCGAGGTGGGCGGCGAGGCGGGCGGCGGACTCCTCGTAGAAGTCGGCCAGGGCGCCCGCGTAGCCGCCGGGGTGGTCGGTGGCGCCGGTGGTGACGGGGTAGGTCAGCACCTCCTCGGCCGCGGTGCCCGGTATGAGCGAGGCGGCGGTCCGGCGGGCGTTGGACTCCTTGCCGACGCCCGCGTGGTAGGCGACGACGTCGGCGGAGGCGATCAGCCGGGCGGCCTTGAGGGTGATCAGTTCGGGGTCGCCGGGGCCGACGCCGACTCCGTGGAAACGTCCGGTCACTCCTCCTCCTTGGCGAGTGCGTTCAGGGCCGACGACGTCATGGCGGATCCGCCGCGGCGGCCGTGGACGGTGACGTACGGGATGTCGATTCCGTGGTCGTCGGCGAGTTCGGTGAGGGCCTGCTTGGACTCGGCGGCGCCGATGAAGCCGACCGGGCAGCCCACGATCGCGGCGGGGCGGGGAGCCCCGTCGATCAGCATCTCCAGCAGGTGGAACAGGGCGGTCGGCGCGTTGCCGACGGCGACCACGGCGCCCTCCATCAACGGCTCCCAGAGGGAGACGGCCGCCGCGGTGCGGGTGGTGCCCCAGCGGCGGGCCAGGGCGGGCACGCGTGCGTCGCCGAGGAGGCACAGGACATCGTTGTCGCGTGGCAGGCGGCTGCGGGTGACCCCGGTGGCGACCATGGTGACGTCGCAGAGGATCGGCGCGCCCGAGCGCAGGGCGGCGCGGGCGGCCGGGACCAGTCGCGGGTGGATCACCAGGTCGTCGGCGAGGTCGACCTGCCCCGCCCCGTGGATCATCCGCACGGCGAGGCGTTCCGCCTCGGCGGGGACGTGGTCCAGCCGCGCTTCGCGGCGGATGGTGGCGAAGGAGTCGACGTAGATGGCCGGGCCGTCGGCGAGGTAGTCGTAGTGCGTGTGCGGCCTGCGGGGCCCGGTGCCGCCTGTGGGGGTGGTGTTCACGCGGCGGCTCCCGGGACGATGACGCCGCGCCAAGGCGTGACGGTGAGTTCGGTGGCGCCCGCGGCGTGGGCCTCGTCCACCAGCCGGGCGACGAGGCCGGCGGT
>NZ_JACADT010001283.1:0-1313 GCF_013421635.1 Streptomyces sp. UH6
GCCTTCTTCGACCTGGGCGGCTCCTCGCTGCTGGCGATCCGTCTGGTGGCCCGGATCCGCGAGGAGTTCGGCGCCGGGCTCACCCTGGGTTCGCTGTTCGCCTCACCGACGCCCGCGGCGCTCGCCGCCCGGCTGGACAGTGCCCGCCCGTCCTCCTCGGACGCGCTGGACGTGGTGCTGCCGCTGCGCCCGGAGGGCGACCGGCCTCCGCTGTTCGTGCTCCACCCGGCGGGCGGCATCGCCTGGTGCTACGCGGGTCTGCCCGCGCGGCTCGGACCGGACCGGCCGGTGTACGGCATCCAGGCGCCCGGCCTGCTGGAGGGCGGCCCGCTGCCGAGGTCGCTGGAGGCGCTGGCCGCCGCGTACGTCGAGCAGGTCCGGGCGGTGCGTCCGCAGGGCCCCTACCGGCTGATGGGCTGGTCGGTGGGTGGCGCGCTGGCGCAGACCATGGCGGTGCTGCTCCAGGAGGCGGGTGAGGAGGTCGACCTGCTGGCGCTGCTGGACGCGTTCCCCGCCGAGCAGTGGCGGGAGCGGCCCGCCCCGGAGGAGGGCGACGCGCTCACCGCGGTGCTGCGGATGGCCGGCCTGGAGCGGACGGAGGAGGCGACCAAGGAGGACGTGGTCGCGACCCTGGCCCGGCTGGGCAGCCCGCTGGGCGGTCTGTCCGACGTCACACTGAACCGGATCGTCGACATCGTGCCGCACAACGCGCGCCTGATGCGCGAGCACGTCCACCGGCGGTACGAGGGCGACCTGCTCTTCTTCACGGCGGCCGCGCCGCGGGCGGAGCACTGGCTGACCTGGGAGTCCTGGCGCCCGCACATCGGCGGGCAGATCCGCAACCTGGACCTGGACTGCACCCACCCGCTGATCACCCAGGGCCGCCACCTCGACGCGGTGGCCGCGGTGGTCTCCGCCCGGCTGAAGGAGCTCGACGCGTGAACGCGACCGGCATCCCGTCCCCGTTCGACGCCCCGACGCCGTTCCTGGTGCTGGTCAACGCCCGCGGCGAGCGCTCGTTGTGGCCCGCGTGGCGCGAGACGCCGGCGGGCTGGGCGGTGCTGTTCGGCCCCGCGCCGCGGGAGGAGTGCGAAGGGCGTCTCCCCTTGCCGTGACACCCCTGCCCCGCCCCCTCCGCCGTGCGCCGAGGGCCGCGTCCCGCCCGGGGCGCGGCCTTTCGGGTACGCGGTACGCGGTCACCGGGTACGCGGGTATGCCGCCCGGCCGCTACACCCCTCGCACGCCCGCGACCCGCAGCGCGTGGACCACCCCCCAGTAGTGGTCCTCCGACACGGCCCGCGCCGCCTCCAGCA
>NZ_JACADT010001284.1:0-1309 GCF_013421635.1 Streptomyces sp. UH6
CGGCGGCCTCCTCGGCGGTGTCCGCCGGGTCGGCCTCGGACTCTCTGGACTTCAACTGGTTCACCCTCTGCAGGGTAGGGCTGGGGGGTGGTTCTCCGCCCGGCGATCGGCGAAAAATCAGCCCGCCGGGGGACGAAAATACGGCCGCCCGACGGTTGTGGGACACCTCGCGTGGGTAGACTCCGCGGTTTTCGGGTGCGTGCCCGGCGACCGTGCGGAGCCACCGCGAACCGGACGTTCCGGCACGGTGGGCCCTGCACCACGGTTACCACGCATGGCCGAAATCACGCCGCCGCCGTCCGCCCATCGGGACGCACCGGGGCCTCCGCCAGGCGTGCGCGGGGCGGTTCGGGGGACACGGACGGGCATGTCGACCGCTTCGCCGCCCCGGCCCACCGCGTCCACGGACACCCCGCTGAAGCGGGCCCTGACCACTCCGTTGCTCTACTTCTTCATCCTCGGCGACACCCTCGGCGCGGGCGTCTACGTGCTGGTCGGCGAGATCGCCGCGGACGCGGGCGGCGCCGTGTGGGCGCCGCTGCTGCTGGCGCTGGGCCTGGCGCTGCTGACCGCGGCGTCCTACGCGGAGCTGGCCACCAAGTACCCGCGCGCCGGGGGCGCCTCGCACTACGCCACCCGGGCGTACGGGCCGTTCGCCGGGTTCGTCACCGGGTTCTGCATGCTGGCCGCGGGGATCGTCTCGGTGGGCGCGCTGGCGCGCGGCTTCGGCGGCGACTACCTCGCCGAGTTCGTGACGCTGCCGGTGGCGCTGGTCGCCGTGGTGTTCCTGCTGGTGCTGGCGCTGGTGAACGCCCGGGGCATCCAGGAGTCCACCCGGGCCAACGTGGTCGCCACGGTGATCGAGGTGGGCGGGCTGCTGCTGGTCGTGGCGCTCGGCGCCTGGCTGCTGCTGCGGGGCGACGGCGACCTGTCCCGGCTCGGCCGGCTGGGGACCCCCGAGCAGGGGGCCGCGGCTGCGCTGCTGAGCGGCGCGGTGCTGGCGTTCTACTCGTTCGTCGGCTTCGAGACGTCGGTGAACGTGGCGGAGGAGACCCGCGACCCGCGCAGGTCCTACCCGCGGGCGCTGTTCGGCGCGCTGGCCACGGCGGGGGTGGTGTACCTGCTGGTCGGCGTCGTCGCGTCGGCGTCGGTGCCCACGGAGCGGCTGGCGGGGTCCAGCGGGCCGCTGCTGGAGGTCGTGCGGGCGGCGGGGGGCGTGCCGGGGTGGCTGTTCGGCGCGATCGCGCTGGTGGCGGTGGCCAACGGGGCGCTGCTCACCGGGATCATGTCCTCCCGCCTCGCCTACGGG
>NZ_JACADT010001285.1:0-1305 GCF_013421635.1 Streptomyces sp. UH6
GGCAAGCCGGGCAAGCCCGAGAAGCCGGACGTCCCGGGGACGCCCGACACGCCTGACACGCCTGACACACCCGATACACCGGACACGCCCGACACGCCAGGCACTCCCGACACGCCCGGCACTCCTGACGGGCCGGCACCGCACGGTGGCACCCCGCCGCAGCTCGCCGAGACCGGCGCGGGCTTCCCGGCGGGCGCCGGTCTCACGCTCGGCGCGGGCGCGCTGCTGGCCGGTGCGCTGCTCTACCGCCGGTCGCGCGCCGCGGCGTGACGCAGATCTCCTCGTGAGGACGACGGAAGCGGGCTCCGCCGAGGCGGGACCCGCTTCCGTCGTTCACCATGTCGCGCGTACCTGGCGGATGATCCGTCTGCGCAGCCGCACCCTGCGACTGCCGTCCCGCATCAGTGTGAGCCGGTCCAACTCCCAGTGTCCGTACTCGGCGTGGTCCGTCAGCAGGCGGGTGGCGTCCTTGCGGGAGACCCCCCGTGGTACGTACACGTTGACAAATTCGTATTCGGCCATCGCATCCATTGTGCGTGCACCGCCCCGGTACGGATAGCGTCTGCACCATGTCTGATGCTGCGCAGCCCACCGCTGCCGAGGTCCGTGCCGCCGTCGAGGCCGTCAAGGTCGCGCTCGACCGTCACCTTGCGGCGGTCGAACAGCGTTCGGGGGAGGACGACCCGGCCGTCCACGATGCGTTCAACCAGTTGGCCGCGGCGGCCGAGGTGTACGACGAGCTGCTGTACACGGTGCACGACGAGGTCACGCCGTTCGAGATCCCGGGGATCGAGGAGTCGCTCCCGCCGTACGAGGGGCCGACGGAACCCGAGGCGGTCAGCGTGCTGATCCGCCGGGACTACACGGTCACCGACCCGCAGCGCCTGCTGGCCTCCGCCCGGCGGATCGAGGAGGCCGACGAGGACGAGGTCGGCGGTCTCGGCGACGACGCGTTCTCCCGGACGGCGCACGGGGCGCTGGGGCTGCTGTTCGGCGAGTACGAGGCGGACGAGATCGCCTCGCGGCACCGGGAGTTCGGCCTGGAGGAGGGGGACTCGACGCTCTGGGTCACGGCGCTGGACGAGCCGGCGGAGCCGGGTGACTGGCTCTCCGTCCCCTTCGAGGGGGCCGATCCCGCGCGGGTCGTCTGCCGTTTCGACGTCTCCGCCGTCTTCGACGACGAGCCGGACGACGACCTCGGCTGACCCGCGCTTCCTCCCCCTCCCCCTCCGCCCACCGCGGTGCTGCCGCGGTGGGCGGTCCGCCGCCCGGCCGTCAGGTCTGGTCCGCCGCGCGCAGGAGGGC
>NZ_JACADT010001286.1:0-1303 GCF_013421635.1 Streptomyces sp. UH6
CCGGCCCCGTCGCTCAGTGCGCCGCGGACTCCCAGTCCCGGCCCACGCCGACCGACACGTCCAGCGGGGCCCGCAGCGTCACCGCACCGGCCATCTCACGCCGGACCAGTTCCTCCACCGCGGCCCGCTCGCCGGGCGCGATCTCCAGCACGATTTCGTCGTGGACCTGCAGCAGTATCCGCGACCCCAGCTCCGCCTCCCGCAGCGCGGCGTCGACCTTCAGCATCGCGATCTTCACGATGTCCGCGGCGGTGCCCTGGATCGGCGCGTTGAGCGCCATCCGCTCGGCCGCCTCCCGCCGCTGACGGTTGTCGCTGTTCAGGTCCGGGAGGTAGCGGCGGCGGCCGAGGATGGTCTCGGTGTACCCGGTGGCCCGGGCCTCGTCGACAACCCGGCGCAGGTAGTCCCGCACCCCGCCGAACCGCTCGAAGTAGGTGTCCATCAGGGCCCGCGCCTCGCCGGCGTCGATGTTCAGCTGCTGCGACAGGCCGAACGCCGACAGCCCGTAGGCCAGGCCGTACGACATCGCCTTGATCTTCCGCCGCATCTCGGGGTCGACCTGGGACCGCTCCACCGAGAACACCTGGGAGGCGACCGTGGTGTGCAGGTCCTCGCCGGAGGCGAACGCCTCGATCAGGCCCCGGTCCTCCGACAGGTGGGCCATCACCCGCAGTTCGATCTGGCTGTAGTCGGCCGTCATCAGCGACTCGAAGCCCTCGCCGACCACGAAACCGCGGCGGATCGCCCGGCCCTCGTCCGTGCGCACCGGGATGTTCTGGAGGTTCGGGTCCGTCGACGACAGCCGGCCCGTGGCCGCCACCGTCTGGTTGAAGGTGGTGTGGATCCGGCCGTCCGCGGAGATCGTCTTGATCAGGCCCTCCACGGTGGTCCGCAGCTTGGCCTGCTCGCGGTGCCGCAGCATGATCACCGGGAGTTCGTTCTCGGTCTGCTGGGCCAGCCAGGCCAGCGCGTCCGCGTCCGTGGTGTAGCCGGTCTTGGTCTTCTTCGTCTTCGGCAGGCCCAGCTCGCCGAAGAGGACCTCCTGGAGCTGCTTCGGGGAGCCCAGGTTGAACTCGTGGCCCGCCGCCGCGTGCGCCTCCCGCACGGCCTGCTGGACCGCGCCC
This sequence comes from Streptomyces sp. UH6, assembly GCF_013421635.1. NCBI lineage: Bacteria > Bacillati > Actinomycetota > Actinomycetes > Kitasatosporales > Streptomycetaceae > Streptomyces > Streptomyces sp. UH6. The sequence continues at coordinate 1,125 of NZ_JACADT010001286.1, forward strand.
GCGAACATCTGCTCCATCTTCCCCAGGTGGTCCCGGTCGGCGGCGATGCCGTGCCGCTCCATCCGCGCCAGCAGCGCCGACGTCGGCAGCTCCATGTCGCGCAGCAGCTCGGCGGCGCCCACCTCCGCCAGCCGGCCCTCGAACGCCGCCGCCAGGTCCAGCACGGCCAGCGCCTGCAC
>NZ_JACADT010001287.1:0-1300 GCF_013421635.1 Streptomyces sp. UH6
CGCACCTGCGGATCCTCCGTCCGCCGCGCCAACGCGTCCGCGTGCTCCGCGAGCCCCGGCAACTCCGGCGTCGCCACGCCGAACCCGCTCTCCCGCAGCGCCGCCGCGAAGTGCGCCGCCACCACGGTGACCTGGAACCGCGCCGAACCCTCCCGCACCGACCGGTGGAGCTCCTCCGTCTCCAGCGACCGGGACGCCTCGTGCGCCTCACGGGTGTCCGGGTCCAGCCACCGCACGGTCGCGGTGGCGAGCCGCCCCGACGCGCCCTCCTTCAGCCGCACCGCGTACAGCGCCGTGACCGTGTGCCCGGGGCCGACCTCACCGCCGTCGGCCCGGTCGTCGCGGAAGTCCTCGTCGGCGATCCGCCGGTTCTCGTAGCCGATCAGCCGGTGCTCCTCGACCGTCTCCGGGTCGAACGCGACCTGGGCCTTGGCGTCCCGCGCGGTGAGGTCGACGTTGCGGGGGAGATCCTCGGAGAACACCCGCTCCGCCTCCTCCGGCGAGGAGACGTACACGGTGTGGCCGTCGCCCCGGTTGGTCAGGCGCTCCATCAGCGCGTCCCCGTACTCGCTGCCGACCCCCACACCGAACAGCGTGATCCCGTTGTCCTCGCGCGCGTGCGTCACCTCCTCCAGGAGGGCGTCCGCGTCCGTCTCCCCGGTGTTGGCGAGGGCGTCGGACATCAGCACCACGCGGTTGGTCGCGCCGTCGCGCAGCCCGTCCAGCGCGGCGGTGTACCCCGCCCGCACCCCCGCGCCCAGATTGGTGGAGGCGTCCGGCTCGAGACGGTCGACGGCGTCACGGATCCGCTCGCGGCCCTCGCCGAGACGGGTCATCGGCAGGAGCGTCTCGGCCTGATCGCTGAAGGCGACCAGCGCGACGGAGTCGTCGTCGCGCAGCCGGTCGGTCATCGTCCGCAGGCCCTGCTGGACCAGGTCGAGGCGGCCGGCCTCGGCCATCGACCCGGAGACGTCCACGACGAAGGTGAGCGCGGCCGGCGCCCTGCCGCCGTCCTCGGCCCCCGGCTCGGGACGGGTGGCGAGGCCGACCCGCATCAGCGCCCAGCCGTCGTCCCCGGCCCGCGCCCCGTCCACGGACACCCCGAAGCCGTCGCCCTCGGGCCGCTCGTAGTCCTGGCGGAAGCTGTTGACGAACTCCTCCGGCCGCACGGTCGACGGCTCGGGCAGCCGCCCGTCGGCCAGGGCACGGCGGACGTAGCCGTAGGACGCGGTGTCCACGTCCAGCGCGAACGTGGACAGCCGGTCGCCGTCCCGGCCGTCCCGGCCGTTGCGCGGGGAGG
>NZ_JACADT010001288.1:0-1299 GCF_013421635.1 Streptomyces sp. UH6
GTCGGCGTCGGCGATCTGGCGTCGGAAGATGACGTTGGCGGCGCCTTCGGCGCCCATGACGGCGATCTCGTTGGTGGGCCAGGCGTAGGTGAGGTCGGCGCCGATGGACTGGGAGTCCATGACGATGTAGGCGCCGCCGTAGGCCTTGCGGAGGATGAGGGAGATCCGTGGCACGGTGGCGTTGCAGTAGGCGTAGAGGAGTTTGGCGCCGTGGCGGATGATGCCGCCGTGTTCCTGGTCGACGCCGGGGAGGAAGCCGGGGACGTCGAGGAAGGTGAGGATCGGGATGTTGAAGGCGTCGCACATCTGGACGAAGCGTGCGGCTTTTTCGCTGGCCTCGATGTCGAGGACGCCGGCGAGGACCTGGGGCTGGTTGGCGACGATGCCGACGGCCTGGCCGTCGAGGCGGCCGAGGGCGCAGATGATGTTGCGGGCCCAGCGTTCGTGGACCTCGAGGTAGTCGCCGTCGTCGACGATCTCCTCGATGACCTTGGTCATGTCGTAGGGGCGGTTGCCGTCCGCGGGGACCAGGTCGAGCAGGACGTCGGAGCGGCGGTCGGGGGCGTCGGTGGCGGCGGTCTGCGGGGGGTTCTCGCGGTTGTTCTGCGGGAGCATCGCGAGGAGGTAGCGGACCTCGGCGATGCAGGTCTCCTCGTCGTCGTAGGCGAAGTGGCAGACGCCGGAGGTCTCGGCGTGGACGTCGGCGCCGCCGAGGCCGTTCTGGGTGATCTCCTCGCCGGTGACCGCCTTGACGACGTCCGGGCCGGTGATGAACATCTGGGAGGTCTCGCGGACCATGAACACGAAGTCGGTGAGGGCGGGGCTGTAGGCGGCGCCGCCCGCGCACGGGCCGAGCATCACGGAGATCTGCGGGATGACGCCGGAGGCCTTGGTGTTGCGCTGGAAGATGCCGCCGTAGCCGGCGAGCGCGGAGACGCCCTCCTGGATACGGGCGCCGGCGCCGTCGTTCAGCGACACCAGTGGCGCACCCGCCGCGATGGCCATGTCCATGATCTTGTGGATCTTCGTCGCGTGGGCCTCGCCCAGCGCACCGCCGAAGATCCGGAAGTCGTGGGCGTAGACGAAGACCGTCCGGCCCTCGACCGTCCCCCAGCCGGTGATCACACCGTCCGTGTACGGCTTCTTCGCCTCCAGCCCGAAACCCTGGGCCCGGTGCCGCCGCAACTGCTCGACCTCGTTGAACGAACCCGCGTCCAGCAACAGCTCGATACGCTCCCGCGCGGTCAACTTGCCCTTGGCATGCTGCGCGGCGGTGGCCTTCTCACTCGGCCCGGCCAG
>NZ_JACADT010001289.1:0-1291 GCF_013421635.1 Streptomyces sp. UH6
AGACGGGCGAGGTCAGCAGCAGGAGGAGGGCGGCGGCGGCCCCGGTCGGCGCAGGGGTGCGCCGAGGGGGACGGGTGCGGGTCGGTGGTGACGGGGTGGGCATCACAGGGGGGAGCGTATGGCCGGGTCCGCCCGTTCGCGACCGGTATGCGGCTGAATCAGGCCAGCGCCGACCGAAGAGTGATCGACGGTGACGGCGGCCGGCGACACACCGTGACGGTGCGCGCGGTGTCCCGTTCGGCCCAACGTTGCGCCGGACGGGTGGGATCAGGGGCGGTCCGCCGCCGTGTCGCAGGACAGCGGGGGGTTCTTGGCTTTGAGTGGGCCATAAATCTCATCGGTAAATCGGTAAAAACGATCAAACCCCCCGTTGCCCGGGCGTCGCCCGGGCGCAGCTCGGACGCCCGCGAAGCGGCTCGCCCCGGAGGCAGCAGTGACGTACCACCACCGTGTCGGACCGCGCGCCGTCATGCGCTCGGTCGTCTTCCTCACCGCGGGCCTGCTCGCGGTGACCGCGCTCTCCGGATGCGGCTCCGGGGAGGCGGCGAGCGAGCCGCTGGCCGGCCCCGACATCGCGCCCGCCACCCGCGAACGGATCAAGGACGGCGGCACCCTGCGCTGGGCCGTCGACTCCGTCCCGCAGACCCTCAACACCTTCCAGTCCGACGCCGACGCCGCCACCGACCGGGTCGCCCAGGCCTCGCTGCCCGTCATGTTCCGGCTGGACACCCGGGGACGCCCGCAGCGCGCGCCGGAGTTCCTGGAGTCGGCGGAGGTGGTGGGGACCGAGCCCAAGCAGGTCGTGCTCTACAAGCTCAACCCGGCCGCCGTCTGGAGCGACGGCAGGAAGATCGGCGCCGCGGACTTCACCGCCCAGTGGCACGCCCTCTCCGGACGCAACAGCGCCTTCTGGACCGCCCGCAACGCGGGCTACGACCGGATCGAGAAGGTCCAGCGCGGCAGGAACGACCAGGAGGTCAAGGTCACCTTCGCGCGCCGCTACGCCGACTGGCGCTCGCTGTTCTCCCCGCTGTACCCGAAGGACGTCATGGGCACCGCGGAGGCCTTCAACACCGGCGCCCGCACCGCCCTCAAGGTGACCGCCGGGCCGTTCGCGGTGACCTCGGTCGACCGCCGGCGGGGCAACGTCGTGCTGGAGCGCAACAAGCGCTGGTGGGGCAACCCGGCCAAGCTGGAACGGATCGAGCTGCGCGCGGTGCCGCGCGACAAGCGCACCGCGGAACTGGTCGCGGGACGGCTGGACGTCGCCGAGGTGGACCCCGGCCAGGCC
>NZ_JACADT010000129.1:0-9279 GCF_013421635.1 Streptomyces sp. UH6
CTGGAGAGCCGCCCGATGTCCTTCCCCGCCCCGCCCCCCGAGTCGCTGCCCCACCCGCCGCGCACCCCGAGGCCGGCCGCCATGGAGCTCGCCGACAGCCCGCGCGTCGCGGCGCTGGAGGCCGGGGCGGAGAGCACCGAGGCGTTCTGGGACTCGGTCCGCGCCACCGGCACCCCCCTGGTCGAACCCGACCCCCAGGGATCGCCCGACCACGTACTGGTCACCTTCCTCTGGCGGGGCGACGACCGCGTCCGCGCCGCCCTGGCCCTGCCCAACAAGCTGGCCGACCCGCGCGACCCCGCCGCCAACCTGATGCGCCGCGTGCCCGGCACCGACGTGTGGCACTGGACGCTGCGGATGCGCACCGACTGGCAGGCCACCTACTCGATCTGCGTCGACGACGGCGACGACCCGCACGCCCCCCGGCCCGGCGAGCGGACCTACTGGCAGTGGCTGCGCTCCCGCCCCCGCGTCGACCCCTTCAACCCTCGCACACTGCCCCGCCGTTGGGGCGGAGTGCCGCAGTCCGTGCTCCAACTGCCCGCGGCGCCCACCGCCGAGCACCTCTGGCGGAGCCGCCCCGGCGTGGCGCGCGGAACCGTCACCGAGCACCGGCTGCGCAGCGAACTCCTCGGCAACGAACGGCGGGTGTGGCTCTACGAGCCCGCGCCCCCGCAGGCCCCCGGCCCCGCCCGGGCAACGGGCGCCGACGCGGGCCCCGGCGCCGGCCGCGAGGCCGGACTCCCCGTCGTGGTCCTCTTCGACGCCGAGATGTGGCAGCCCGAACTCGACGTCGCCGCCCTGCTCGACAACCTGATCGCGGGCGGCGCCCTGCCACCGGTGGCGGCCGTGATGCCGGAATCGCTCGGTTCCGAGCGCCGCTACCGCGAACTCGCCCCCAACGAGGCCTTCGTGGAGTTCCTGCGGACCGAACTCCTGCCCTGGGCGGGCAAGCGGCTCCCGCTGACCGACGACCCGGCCCGCACGGTGGTCGCCGGACAGAGCCTCGGCGGACTCGCCGCCGTGTACGCCGCGGTGAGCGCGCCCGGGCGGTTCGGCAACGCCCTCTCCTGCTCCGGCTCGTTCTGGTGGCCCAACCACGCCGAGACCGACGGCGAATGGATCACCGGCGCGATCCGCGAGCACGGCGTGCCCGACGGCGTCCGGATCCGGCTCGCCTCCGGCGCACAGGAATGGGTGCTGCTCCCGGCCACCGACCACCTCTGCGAAGCGCTGGCCGAACGGGGCGCGGCCTTCTCCCACCGGCGGTTCAACGGCGGGCACGACTACCTGTGCTGGCGCACCGAACTCGCCGACGGGCTGACCGAGCTGCTCGGCCGGCCCGCGCCGCGCGGCTGACCGGACCGCCGCGCACCGACCCGACCGCCGTGGCGGCGACGCCCGGGCGGCGTCAGCCGGCCGTGTGCAGGGTGATGTCGCCGTTGTCGGAGCGGACGTCGAGCCGGTGCGCTCCGTCCGGGTCGGTGGGCAGCTTCGTGCTCACGTCACCGTTGGAGGCCTGCGCGTCCACCCGGTAGGCGGTGCCCTTCGGAACCTCCAGGGTCACGTCCCCGTTGGACGACTCCACGCTGGTGCGCTGCGGCGCGGCGTCGAAGACCAGCCGGACGTCGCCGTTGTCGGAGACGGCGTCCACCTCGCGGGAGGTGACGCCGGTCGCCCGGAGATCCCCGTTGTCGCCCTCCAGGGTGAGGGGGCCGGTGGAACCGGACACCTCGACGTCGCCGTTGTCCGTCACGATGCGCAGCGCCGTCGTGAAGCCCGCGGCCTGGATGTCACCGTTGTCCCCGGTCACGGTCAGCCGCACGTCGCGGGGGACCAGCACCTCGTAGCGGGCCGAGCAACCGCCCACCACGGGGCCGCAGTCGGTCTTCAGCTCCAGACGGTCGCCGTCCATCTTCCAGGTGGCCTCCGGCTCGCCGATCAGCGCCCAGCCGGCGAACCACCGGGTGACCTCGATTCTGTCGACGTCGGCGGGGCGGACCGAGACGTCGCCGTTGTCGGTGTCGATGGTGAGGCGGTCGGAGGCCGTCGTGAACGAGCGCTTCTCCGGCTCGGCGTCCTCGAGGTCGGCGCCGCAGCCGCTCAGCGCCGCCAGCGCGAGGGCGGCGCCGGTGGCGACCAGGGCGACACGGGCGGTGCGGGGGACTGCGGCCACGGGGGGCCTCCGTTCAGGTCGGGTGAGGCTTCGCGCCGGCCGTTGCCGACGCCACCGACGCTACGGAGCCGGGCCCGCCGTCACGATCCGGCGTGCCCCCTTCGCCGTACGGGGGCTGCCCCCACCCCCGTCACCCCCGCCCGCCGCAGGTCCACTCCAGGCCGCCCCGCAGGTGGGCCAGGAAGGCGGGATCGCGGTACGCCTCCTCGGCGTGCCCCAGGGCGGTCCAGAAGACGCGGCCCCGTCCCTGGCGGTGGTGCCAGGCCAGCGGGTGGCGGTCCTCGCCGCCACGGAGCAGCACACGGACCTCGGCCGGGTCGGGGCAGGGGGCGAAGTCGTACCACTCGTCGCTCCACGGCCACGCCCGCGGCAGGTGGGCCGTGGCCGGATGCGACCGGTCCTCCACCAGGACGAGTCCCGGGCCGTACGGCGGATGACCGGCGAACCGGGACCGCTGGAGGCTTCCGGTGTACCAGGGCCAGCTCTCCTCGGTGCAGGCCGCCGCGTGCACGCCGGCGAAGCCCGTGCCGGACTCCACCGCCGCGGCGAGCCCCGCCCGGCCGGCGTCGGTCAGGATGTCGCCGGAGGTGGAGAGGAACACCACGGCCGCGTACCGGGAGAGGTCGCCCTCCAGGGCGGCGGGATCCTCGGTGGCGTCCACCGCGAACCCCTCGAAGCGGCCGACGGCGGCCAGCGCGGCGGGGATCGAGTCGTGGCGGTACCCGGTGGTGCGGGTGTGGACCAGCAGGCGGCGCGTCATACCGACACGGTAGGACGCGCGGGGCCCGCCGGGGGAGAGGGGGTCAGTCGCCCAGGAAGTCGCGGACGAACGCGTTGCGGAAGGCCCGGCGGGGGTCCAGCTCGTCTGCCAGGGCGGCGAACTCGGCGTGCCGCGCGTACCGTTCGCGCAGCACCGCACCCGGCACGGTGAAGACCTTGCCCCAGTGCGGCCGCGCGTCGAAGGGCGCCAGCGCCTCCTCGACGCGGGAGACGACCGGCAGGACCGCGGCCGTGTCGTCCACCCAGGTGAAGTGGAGCGCCACGCTGTCGCGGTCGTAGGACGGGCTCAGCCACTGAGCGTCGCCGGCCACCGTGCGGACCTCGGAGATCTGCAGGACCGGAGCCACGGCCTCGCGGATCGCGGCGACGGCGTGCAGCGCCTCCAGGGCCCGGGAGCGCGGCAGCAGGTACTCGGACTGAAGCTCGTCGCCGCTGCTGGGGGTGAACTCCGCCCGGAAGTGCGGCAGTCGCTCGTGCCAGGGGCCCGGCACGCCCAGCTGCTCGGTGCAGTTGACCGCGGGCATCCCCGGAACCGGGTGCATCGGCCCCGCCGCCGCGGGCGCCCAGCCGAAGTCGAGCAAGCCGTGGTCGACCCGGTGCTTGACCCAGACCTGCTCGAACACCGGACGCCGCCAGGAGGTGAACAGGCTGACGCTGTAGGCGCATGCGGAGACGGCGGTGAAGTCCAGCCCCTCCAGGGGCAGTTCCGTGAAGACCCGCTGCTCGACCTCGAAGGCCGGCTCCAGGTCCAGGGTGAGCGCGGTGACCACACCCAGCGCGCCCAGCGAGGTGACCACGCCGCCGAAGCGGGCGTCGTCACGGCCGATCCGGAGCAGCGACCCGTCGGAGGTGACCAGCTCCACCTCGCGCACCGCCGAGGCGAGCGGGCCGTTGGCGGCACCGGAGCCGTGGGTGCCGGTGGCGACCGACCCCGCCACCGAGATGTGCGGGAGCGACGCCATGTTCGGCAGCGCCAGACCGTGCGCGTGCACCTCGCGGGCCAGACGGGCGTACCGCACCCCGCCGCCGACCCGGACGGTGCGGGCGGCGGTGTCCACCTCGACGTCGGCCGGCAGCGCGTCCAGCGAGAGCAGGACGCCGTCCGGGCCGGGGTCGGCGATGGTGTTGAAGGAGTGCCCGCTGCCCAGAACCCGCACCGGGCCCGCGCCGGCCACCGTCTCCCGGAGCTCGCCGAGCGAGGCGGGCCGCGTCGGCCCGGCGGTGGAGAACACGATGTTGCCCGCCCAGTTGGTCGGGGCGGCGGCGGTGGTGCGGGGCATGCGGGGTTCCTTCGGAGCGTGCGCGAAACCACGGTGACGGGCGCGCGGCACGCGGCCCGCACCCAGCCTCTCACCCACCGGCGGGAAACCCCTCACCTGCGCCGACGACTGTGAGGTGCCCCACATCCAGGGCGTCTTCACGGCGTGACACGGGGACCCGGTACCGCGCTCGCGTCACCGGCGGCATACGGTGAGAAGTCGCGCATGGGAAGGAGAACGGTATGAGCACGGGCACGGGCAGTCGTACCGCGCTGGTCGAGGATCTGATGGAGCGGTTCCCGCAGGTACCGCGGGAGGCCGTGTTCAAGGAGGACCTGCTGCGAGGCGGGGTCGCCTTCGACGCCTCGGCGCTCAGCGACAACGAGGACGGCGAGGTCAAACCGAAGTCCTACTTCATCTTCTCCTTCGACCACGGCACCCTCCCCGAACTCGGCGAGGCCGCGCTGCGCCGGCCGCCGGAGGAGATCATCCTCACCGGCGGCCCGTACGACCTGCGGCGCACCGTCGTCTCGGTCCGCGTCAACCCGAACTCGCCGTACCGCGTCGCCGCCGACGACCACGGCATGCTGGGCCTCTACCTCGACGGGAAGCGGATCGCCGACGTCGGCGTGCCGCCGATGCCCGAGTACTACCGGCACAAGCTCTCCAACGGGAAGTCCGTGATGGAGGTGGCCCCCACCATCCAGTGGGGCTACCTGATCTACCTCACGGTCTTCCGGGTGTGCCAGTACTTCGGCGTCAAGGAGGAGTGCCAGTACTGCGACATCAACCACAACTGGCGCCAGCACAAGAAGGCGGGCCGCCCCTACACGGGCGTCAAGGACGTGGAGGAGGTGCTGGAGGCCCTGGAGATCATCGACAAGTACGACACCCAGAAGACCTCCACCGCCTACACGCTCACCGGCGGCGCCATCACCTCCAAGGTCGCCGGGCGCGACGAGGCCGACTTCTACGGCCACTACGCCAAGGCCATCGAGGAGCGCTTCCCGGACCGCTGGATCGGCAAGGTCGTCGCCCAGGCTCTGCCCAAGGACGACGTCCAGCGGTTCAAGGACTACGGCGTCAAGATCTACCACCCCAACTTCGAGGTGTGGGACGAGTACCTGTTCAAGATGTACTGCCCCGGCAAGGAGCGCTACGTCGGCCGGGACGAGTGGCACAGGCGCATCCTGGACTCCGCGGAGATCTTCGGCCCGCGCAACGTGATCCCGAACTTCGTGGCCGGCGTCGAGATGGCCGAGCCGTTCGGCTTCAAGACGGTCGACGAGGCCATCGCCTCCACCACCGAGGGTCTGCGGTTCTTCATGTCGAACGGCATCACGCCCCGGTTCACCACCTGGTGCCCGGAGCCGACCACGCCGCTCGGCAGGACCAACCCCGACGGGGCGCCGCTGGAGTACCACATCCGGCTGCTCCAGGCCTACCGCCAGACGATGGAGGACTTCGGTCTCTCCTCCCCGCCCGGCTACGGCCAGCCCGGTCCGGGTCGCGCCGTCTTCTCGGTGAGCTCCTTCATGGACAGCCTCCCCGCCGACGAGGCGTACGTGGACAACGAGATCACCGCCGCGGCCGTCGAGCAGGCCTGACCGGCACCGTCCGGGCCGGGTTCCGCCCCGCGCGCCACCCCTCGAGGGCCGGCGCGCGGGGCGCCGTCGTCCGCGGGGCCTTCCGCTGCCGACGGCGCCGCGCCCCGCGGCCCTGTACCACGGCGTGACATCGTCGGGAAACAGGCGTGCGAAAAATGGGTGATACTTTCTCGGTCATGTCGAGTTCTGCGCTCTCGACCGAGGCCGGCACCCGGGCCCCGGTCGCCTCCGAGACCCCGGCCGCCCCTCCGGCCGCTCCGCACACCCTCGCGGAGAACATCGCGGCGTACGTGATCGGCGCCTTCCTGATGTCCTGGGGGCTCACCCTCCTGCACGCCGTCGGAGGCGTCACCGGCGGTCTCGCCGGCGCGTCGTTCCTCGTCAGCTACGCGGGCGGCGTGCCGCTGGGCGCCGTTTTCTTCGCCGTCAACCTGCCGTTCTACTACTTCGCGGTGCGGCGCATGGGGTGGTCCTTCACCCTGCGGACCCTGGCGGTGGTCGGGCTCACCTCGGCACTGACGCCCGTCCAGCAGGAGCTGGTCACCCTCTCCGGGATGAGTCCCTGGTACGCCGCCGTGTTCGGCGGCCTCTGCGTGGGCCTCGGCATGATCGTGGTGTTCCGCCACAACGCGAGCGGCGGCGGCTTCGGCATCCTGGCCCTCCATCTCCAGGACCGGTACGGCTGGCGGGCCGGCTACGTGCAGCTCGGCCTCGACGCGGTGGTGATCCTCTGCGCGCTGCCGCTGGTGGAACCCGGGGTGGTGCTCGCCTCGCTGGCCGGCGTCGCCGTGCTCAACCTGGTCATAGCGATGAACCACCGGCCCGGCCGTTACAACGGCCGCTGACCGCCTCCCTCGCTCCTCCACCCGCCGCCCTCCTCCTTCCGTCGCCCTCCCCCCGTCGTTCCCGGCCCGGCCTTCGCACGGGCTCGCCCGTACAGCCTTGAAACAGGAGCGGTCCCATGTCCTCCACGTGGTCCCCGGCCCCGGCCGGCACCGGCCGCCGCCCTGCCCGGCCCGGCCTGCCCGCCTGGGTCCGTGACCCCAAGGTCTGGCGCACCGAGGTGCTGGCCGGTCTGGTGGTCGGTCTCGCACTGATCCCCGAGGCGATCTCCTTCTCGGTGATCGCGGGCGTGGACCCGGCGGTCGGCCTCTTCGCCTCGTTCCTGATGGCGGTGACCATCTCGGTGGTCGGCGGCCGACGGGCGATGGTCTCCGCGGCCACCGGGGCGGTCGCCCTGGTGATCGCGCCGCTCAACCGGGAGCACGGTTTCGGGTACCTCATCGCGGGGGTGATCCTGGCCGGCGTCTTCCAGATCGTCCTCGGCCTGCTCGGCGTCGCCCGCCTGATGCGGTTCGTGCCGCGCTCGGTGATGGTCGGCTTCGTCAACTCGCTGGCCATCCTGGTCTTCCTCGCCCAGGTCCCCGAACTCCACGACGTCCCGTGGGCCGTGTACCCGCTGATGCTGTCCGGCCTGGCCATGCTGGTGTTCTTCCCGCGGCTGACCACGGTGGTGCCCGCGCCGCTGGTGACGGTGGTGATCCTCACCGTGATCACGGTGGCGGCCGGCATCGCCGTGCCGACCGTCGGGGACCGCGGCGAGCTGCCGTCCGCCCTGCCGGTCCCTGGCCTGCCGGACGTGCCGCTCACCCTGGACACCCTCACCACCGTCGCGCCGTACTCCTTCGCCATGGCGCTGGTCGGACTGATGGAGTCGCTGATGACCGCCAAGCTGGTCGACGACATCACCGACACCCGCTCCAGCAAGACCCGCGAGTCGGTGGGGCAGGGCATCGCCAACATCGTCACCGGCCTCTTCGGCGGCATGGGCGGCTGCGCGGTCATCGGACAGACCATGATCAACGTCAAGGTCTCCGGCGCCCGGACCCGGCTGTCGACCTTCCTCGCGGGCGTCTTCGTGCTGGTCCTGTGCGTGGCGGCCGGACCGGTGGTCTCCGAGATCCCCATGGCGGCCCTGGTGGCGGTGATGGTGATGGTCTCGATCACCGCCTTCGACTGGCACTCGGTGGCCCCCAGGACGCTCCGGCGGATGCCGCCGGGGGAGACCATGGTGATGGTCATCACCGTGGTCTGCGTGGTGGTCACCCACAACCTGGCCGTCGGTGTGGTGGTCGGATCGATCACCGCGATGGTGGTCTTCGCGCGGCGGGTCGCGCACCTGGTGGACGTCACCGCGGCCGTCCGGCCGGAGGACGGCCAGGTGGTGTACCGGGTCGCCGGCGAGCTGTTCTTCGCCTCGTCGAACGAGCTGGTCACGCAGTTCGACTACCAGGGCGACCCGGAGGACGTCGTCATCGACCTGTCCGCCGCGCACATCTGGGACGCCTCCTCGGTGGCCGCGCTGGACGCCGTCGAGACCAAGTACGCCCGGCACGGGAAGCGGGTCACGGTGGTCGGTCTCAACGAGCCCAGCGCCCGCATCCACGAACGCCTCGCGGGCAGGCTCCCCTCCCCCTGATGCACGGCCGAGGGCCCGCACCCCGCCGGTGAGCGCGGGGGGTGCGGGCCCTCGGGCACGTGGGTCAGGCCTTGCCGCCGCAGATCACGTCGTACGGCCGGCCTATCGCGAACATCAGCTCCATGGGCTCGATGGTGCCGGCCGGGCACTCGCCCTTCTTCTTCACCAGGCCGAGGACCTTGTAGTCGGTCCCGCCCGCGCCGGAGCAGGCGATCTCCTGCGCCTGGTTGTCGACGCAGTCCCCCTCCACCAGCTGTCCGCCGCCCGCACCGGCGTCACCGGGGTGGTCGTCGGACAGGTTGCGGCCGCAGACCGTCTCGGTGGGAATGCCGCCGGCCGCGTCGCTCCCGCCGTACGAGATCGACACCTCGATGATCAGGTCCGTCCCGGCCGGGCACTGGATGGACTCCGGCATGATGCTGCCGTCCATGATCTCCAGCGCCTTGAAGGTCGCGCCCGACTCGTCGCAGTCGAACATCGTGTAGCTGTCCGACCCCTTCTCCGGGTCGGGACCGCCGCAGTCGCCCTTCTCCCAGCTGCGCGACTTCTGGTCGCCCGCCGAGTCCGTCGCACCGGTCGAGGACGACGACGTGCCGGTGTCGTCGTCCTTGAACAGCTGCGAGGCGCCGAACCCCAGCGCGATCACCACGCCCAGCGACACCAGGCTGCTCAGGCAGCCCTTCGCGCGGCTGGGCGCGGCCGCCGGCTGCTGCGGCGGAACCGGCGGTGGTGGTGGCTGCGGGTTGTTCTGCCAAGCCACGAAATGCCTCCCCTGGACTCTCCTACAACACGGGGGAGGACGGCCCTTCGGTACCGGCGGTTCCGGGTTCACACCCCGGATCCGGGCAGGTTGTGTGAAGACTCGCGCGGTCCGGTGCGGCCCCCTCGGCCGCGGAGCCGCGGCGCTCCGGTACCGGCCCGTCGGGGGCGTCCGGCCGGTCCGCGGGCGGACGCGAAAAGGTGGCGCGCGGAGGCGCA
>NZ_JACADT010001290.1:0-1290 GCF_013421635.1 Streptomyces sp. UH6
CGGTCAGCCCGGACCCGGCCAGGGTCCCGGCGGCGGTTACGGCTACCCGCAGCCCGGCCAACCGCGCCAGGCGACCTGGACGGCGACCGTCGGCCCGGACCGCGCGTACTTCATGGCGATGATGCAGCGCTCCGGCCCCGAGGCCGCGGGGCTCAACCTGCCCGCGTACTCGCCGGAGCAGCAGCTGACCCTCACCGGCCCGCAGGTCACCATCGGCCGTCGCCGGCACTCCACCGGCGACACCCCCGACGTCGACCTGTCGGTGCCGCCGGAGGACCCCGGCGTCTCCCACCAGCACGCGGTGCTGGTGGAGCAGGCGGACGGGAGCTGGGCGGTCATCGACCAGAACTCCACCAACGGCACCACGGTGAACGGCGCCGAGGAGCCGATCCAGCCGTTCGTCCCCGTCCCGCTGCGGGACGGCGACCGCGTGCACGTCGGCGCCTGGACCACGATCACCGTCCGCCGCGGCTGACCCGCCGGACACCCGGTCCTCGGGGACTTTCGGCCCGTCCACAGGCCTTGAGGACCGGGTCCCCCCGTCTGAGACGATGGGGGGGTGAATGAGATTCGGCGCGGCACACTGCAGACGGAGACCTTCTACGAGCAGGTCGGCGGCGAGGAGACCTTCACGCGCCTCGTCCGCCGCTTCTACGAGGGAGTCGCGGAGGACCCCGAGCTCCGGGCCATGTACCCGGAGGAGGACCTGGGTCCGGCCGAGGAGCGGCTGCGGCTCTTCCTGATCCAGTACTGGGGCGGACCGACGACCTACAGCGAGCGGCGCGGCCATCCCCGGCTGCGGATGCGGCACGCCCCGTTCACGGTGGACCGCGCGGCGCACGACGCCTGGCTGCGGCACATGCGGGCCGCCGTCGACGACCTCGGCCTGTCCGAGGAGCACGAGCACACGCTCTGGAGCTACCTCACCTACGCGGCGGCCTCCATGGTCAACACCGCCGACCCGGAGTGACCCGGAGCCGGGCCGGCCGCCGGGTCACGATCGCGTCTCACCCTTGATCGAACGACTGTGCCCGAGTGCTCCGTTCTGACACGATCGCCCCAGTTGCCAGGAGCACGGACTACCGACGCACCTGACTCCCGGCACGGACATCCGGGGATCGGGCAGCGGGGGGCGACGCGTGGCGGGACTCGTGACGGCACGGATCCGCGTGCACCGCGCGCTGCTGGCGGCCGCGTTCCTCACCGTGCTGCTGACCACGTCGGTGCTGGCCGCCCTCACCGCCTACGCGGGCGCCCTCGGCGACGCCTCGCTGCGCCACGCGCTCGGTG
>NZ_JACADT010001291.1:0-1288 GCF_013421635.1 Streptomyces sp. UH6
ACCGTGACGAGGTTGACGGCCGAGGCGAGGAGGAAGGCCGCCGGGAGGGCCTTGCGCAGCCAGGGCGCACGGGCTCCCGTCACGATCGCGGTGCTCACGCGGACTCCTTCACGGGGGTGGTGGTGGCCGGAGCGGCAAGGGCGGCCGGTGCGGCGGGGCCGGCGGGGCCGGGGACGGCCCCGGTGGTGGTCGGAGCGGCCGGTGCGGCGGGGCCGGCGGGCTGCCAGCCCGGGCCGCGGAAGACGCGTCCCGCACGTTCGCCCCAGCTCCGTGCCGCCCTGAGGTCCTTGGCGATGGCGACGTACTCGTGGGTGGCGACCCTCAGCGGGTTGTACGTCTCGATGTTCTTCGTCAGTCCGTACACCGGCCGCTCGGTCTCCGGCGCGAAGCTGCCGAACATCCGGTCCCAGACGATCAGGATGCCGCCGAAGTTGCGGTCCAGGTAGCCGCCCTGCGAGGCGTGGTGGACCCGGTGGTGCGAGGGGGTGTTGAAGAGGAACTCGACCGGCCGGGGCAGCTTGCCGATCCGTTCGGTGTGGATCCAGAACTGGTAGACCAGGCTGACCGAGGTGAGGAAGGCCAGCGCCGCCGGGTGCACCCCGAGCGCGATCAGCGGCAGGTAGAACGGCCAGCCCGTGAGCGAGGTCCACGGCTGCCGCAGCGCGGTGGTCAGGTTGAACTTCCGGCTCGAGTGGTGCACCACGTGGCAGGCCCACAGCAGGCGGATCACGTGGTGGCCGCGGTGCGACCAGTAGTAGAGGAAGTCCTGGGCGAGCAGCATCAGCAGGACCGTCCACCACAGCACGGGCACCCGCAGCGGGGTCAGTTCGTGGACGACCGTGTAGACCGCCACGATCGGGATCTTCCACAGGAAGTCCCAGAAGAGGCTGCCCAGGCCCATGCCGATGCTGGTGGCGGCGTCCTTGGCCGCGTAGCCCTCCGCGTCCTCGTCCGGGTGGACGCGATAGCTCACCACCTCGATCAGGGTGAGCAGCAGGAAGGCCGGTATCGACCAGAGCACCACATCGGGCAGGTTCGGCATACCTGCACCGTAGGGGCGGTGCGGGAGCGGGACCAGACGTCGGCATCGACAACTATTACCGCCGGTAGGGCGGCATTTCCTGTGGATCTCCGCCAACCGCCGCCGCGCGCGGCGGGACCTCGCGGCGGCCCGGTCAGACCCCGGCCGCGCCCAGCAGGTTCCCGGCGGCGTAGGTGACCGTCATCGCCAGCGCTCCGCCGCCGACGTTGCGCACCATGGCGCGGCGGGGATCGGCGGCGCCGAGGC
>NZ_JACADT010001292.1:0-1286 GCF_013421635.1 Streptomyces sp. UH6
GGGGTCGGCGGGGAGCCGCTGGGCGCCGAACCCTCGCCGCTGCCTCCCGCCTGGAACCTCGACGGCCTCACCTACTACCAGCGGATGGGCCTCGTCTACGACCTCGGCGCCGAGCTCCAGGGTCCGGGATCGTTCACCTCGGTGCCCGGGACCGACGAACCGCCGCGCGAGGGACAGGAGTTCCGCTACCGCGTCGACGTCGAGGACGACCTCGGCCTGGACGGGGAGCTGTTCGCCGAGGCCGTGCACAAGACGCTGAACGACAAGCGCAGTTGGGCGCACGACGGGCTCTCCTTCAAGCGGGTCCCCAAGGGCGACCCCGACGGCGCGGACTTCGTGATCACCCTGGCCAGCCCGGGCACCACGGCCGAGTGGTGTGCCAAGTCGGGCCTGGACACCACGATCGACAACGTCTCCTGCGACTCCGCGTCGACCTCCCGCGTGATGATCAACGCCTACCGCTGGGCGCAGGGGTCGCAGACGTACGGCGACCGGGACATCCACGCCTACCGGCAGATGCTCATCAACCACGAGGTCGGCCACCGTCTGGGCTACGGGCACGTGGAGTGCTCCAAGGACGGCGGACTCGCGCCGGTCATGCAGCAGCAGACCAAGTTCCTGGACCACGACGGGATCCACTGCAGGCCGAACGCCTGGGCCTACCCGAACGGCTGACACGCACCCCGGCGTGCGCACGGCGCGCGACCGGTTCGTCGCTGTGCGCTACAAAACGCCCTGTGAGTGGGAAGGTTACGGGCGTTCACCCCTTCCGGTGGCGCGACGGACAACCGTCCGTCGCGCCACCGGCATATCCGCATACGTTCGTCCCGGCTACCAGCCGCCGCCGTCGACGGCGGCCGTTCCTATGGGAGATCGGGGATGTACGCGTGCGCATCGGACTGCTGACGGAGGGTGGTTACCCGTACGCGAGGGGTGAGGCCAGGCTCTGGTGCGACCGCCTGGTGCGCGGGCTCGGCCAGCACGAGTTCAGGCTGTACGCCCTCAGCCGCGACCGGGAGCAGGAGAGGGCCGGCTGGGTCGATCTCCCCGCCCAGGTCACCCAGGTGCGCACCGCCCCGCTGTGGACCGCCGAGGTCGACGGTGCCTGGTACGGCCGCCGCGCCCGCCGCCGGTTCGCCGAGCACTACGGCGACCTCGCCGCCGGTCTCTGCGCCGGTCCGGTGGGCGTGCCCGGGCAGGGCGCGCACTCCCCGCAGGAGGCGGACCGTTTCCGCTCCGCCCTCTACGGCCTCGCCGAACTGGCCCGGGAGGAGGGCGGGATGGTC
>NZ_JACADT010001293.1:0-1286 GCF_013421635.1 Streptomyces sp. UH6
GAGCGGGGGCGGCCGGGGAAGGAGAGACTGCCCGTCCACCACTCGGCGACGCGCAGAAGCATCTCGGCCGGCGCGTCCTCGCAGGACTCGGCGAGGAAGAGCTGGACCACGCGGTCCTCGTCGCGGGCGAGGCGTTCGACGACGTCCGGCGGCAGGCGGCGCGCGCGGGCCACACCGCGGCGGACCAGCGGGTGGGCGGAGCCGGCGAGGCGGCGCATCGCCTCGGGGTCGTCGTGGAGGGCGAAGACCCACAGGGGGAGGAAGTGGTGGACCGCCGGGTCGAAGTCGATCTCGACGGCCGCCCGTTGCTCCTCGGTGAGGTCGGCGCGCAGTGCGAGGTTCCAGCGGACGCCCGGGTCGGGGTCGTGGGTGAGGCGGAGCGCACGACCGGTGGGTGTGCGGGGGTTGTCGGCCAGGGCGGCGCGCTGTGAGGGATCGCCGTCGCGGAGCACGTGGTCGATCAGGTCGTCGGCGAGGAGGCAGGAACGCAGGGCGTCGGTGTCCAGCTCCTCGGACGCGAACACCGCGTGGGGCAGGGGGTGTTCGCGGTGGTGCACGAGGAGGGCCGGCCGCCGGACCTCGGGGCGGGGGTCCTCCAGGACGGCTCGGCGGGTGGCGTCGTCCAGGTGCGCCCAGGCCGTCAGCCGGGCGAAGGAACGGACGGTGGCCTCGGGGTCCTCGGTGAGCCGGAGGGCGAGCGGCGCCGGGAGCCCGGTGAGGCGGACCGCCTCCAGCCGGATCCGGGGGGACGGGTCGGTGGCGAGCCGTTCGCAGGCCTCGTCGGTGAGTTCGTCGCGCCGCTCCGCGGCCAGCATGGCCAGGACCCACCGCGTCCGCTCGTCGGTCTCGGCGAGGATCATGCCCGACCGCTGGTCGCGGGTGAGGGGCTGCTGCTCGAAGACGCCTTGCCGGATGGTCCGGTCCGGGTGGGTGAGGGCGGTCGCCAGGACCGCCGGGGGAAGGCGGCGGTACAGCAGGTCGGGATCGCGCTCCAGGAGCTGGAGGAGCAGCGCGTCGGGCGCTTCCCGGTGGAGGGCGAGCCCGGTGGCCCATGCGTCCAGCGGCAGTTGCCCGGACGGCGTGCCGAGCAGGGCGTCCCAGGCGGCGGCCTGTTCCCGCGCGCTCCGCGGGGCGGCGTCCGCCTCGGCCGCCGCCCTCCGGTGGGCCGGTACGTCGTCCACGACGGTCAGGCGGGTGGTGCCGTCCTCCGTCACGACGCCGATCAGCGTCCCGCCGTCGAGGGAGAGGGTGACGAAGTCGCCCAGGGCACCGGTGGGGCCGGCGCC
>NZ_JACADT010001294.1:0-1283 GCF_013421635.1 Streptomyces sp. UH6
CGTCCGGGGCCACGTACTCCCGCCGGGCCACCGTGAGTTCGGCGGGGCGGCCGCCCTCCGGCGGGCGGGGCCGGTACCGCCTGCGGCTGGTCAGCGGAACGTACAGGGACGTGAACCGCTGAAGGCCGGTCAGGAAGCGGTCCGGCCGGTCCTTGCCGAACAGGTCCGGCGGCGGGGTCGGTCGTGGCGGCCTGGGCATGCGGTTCTCCTGCGTCTCGGTCAGTGGGCGGCGGCCCGGGCGGCCGGCGAGGTGCCGAGGTAGGCGACGGCCTGCTCCGTCGACCCCTCCTGGGTGGGGTGGTAGCCCGGGCCCAGGTAGCGCAGCACGGAGACGACGAGTCTCACCGGGTCGGGCAGCAGTCCCCTGCGCGCGGCCCTCGCCACGTCCCGCCACCGGGCCCTGCTCCCCGGGCGGCGTTCGGGGTCCACCGCGGCCAGGTACCTGACCCCGCGGATCCACAGCCGGGCCAGGGTCGTGGTGGCGATCACCATCGTGCGGATGCGGCGGACGTAGCCGCGGTCGAGGTGCCGCAGCAGGTCGTAGGCGACGGCGCGGTGTTCGACCTCCTCCGCGCCGTGCCAGCGCAGCAGGTCGAGCATGACCGGGTCGGCGCCGGCGCGGTCGAGCGCCGTCGCGTTGAGGATCCAGTCGCCGAGGAAGGCGGTGAAGTGCTCGATCCCGGCGATGATCGCGACGCGCTCGATCAGGTACTGGCGCTCCCGGCGGGGGCCTTGACCGGGGATGTCGCCGAGCACGTGGTGGAAGAGGTACGCGACCTGCGTGACGTAGGGGTCGATCGGCACGCCCTTGGCGGCCAGGTGGTCCAGCACGCCCTGGTGGGCCTCGGCGTGCACGGCCTCCTGGCCGGTGAACCCGAGGACCCGGGCCCGCAGTTCCTCGTCCGTGATCAGCGGCATCGTCTGCAGGAAGACCCGCACGAACCAGCGTTCGCCCTCCGGGAGCAGCAGGTGCAGCACGTTGACCACGTGGGTGGCCAGGGGTTCGCGGGGGATCCAGTGCAGCGGCAGGTTCTCCCAGTCGAACCGGACGTCGCGGGGCGTCAGCACCAGGTCGTCGTGCTCGTCGCTCTTCCTCATCACGGCTCCTGATCACGGCTCCCGGCAGTCGGACGCGGGCAGCCGACCGTTCGGCCCCTCCGGGGTTACCTACGGTAAGACCTACTGAATCCGTGTCAACAGCCCGGACGCGACCTCTTCGCGACGCCTCTCCGCGGACTCCGCGCGGCCCCGTCCGCTCCGCGGGCTCCGCGCCCGGGAACGCC
>NZ_JACADT010001295.1:0-1283 GCF_013421635.1 Streptomyces sp. UH6
CCCAGGGCGAACCCGCCGGACGCAGCCGCTGCGGGGACGCCACCACGGCGTAGTCCGCCCCCAGGAACGGCGGCTCCAGGTCACCCGGGTCCTCGCCCAGCGCCAGGCGGACCGCGGCCCACGGCGCGTTCAGACCGCACAGCGAGAGCTGGTGCAGCCCGCCCGCCGCCCGGGTGTTGACGTCCAGCAGAACCGGTTCCCCGCCGAACATGCGGAACTGGACGTTGGAGAGGTGATGGAGTCCGAACCGCTCGGCGATCAGACGGGCCGGCGCGATCCACCGCTCGTCGAGGGTGAACCCGCGGCGCCGGCCGTTCTTCGTCCGGCCCACGGTCATCCGCACCCGGTCGTCGGTACCGGTGAGGCAGTCCACCGAGACCTCCGGCTCCTCCAGCCGCGGCATCACCAGCCAGTTGACCTTCTCGCCGCCGTCCCGCAGCGCGCGGAGCACCATGTCCAGCGGGACGACCGTGCTGGGGAAGCCGTCCAGCTGGGCCATCGAGAACGGGCTGCGGGTGATCACCCGGAACCCCACGCCGCCCGCTCCGGCGGCGGGCTTGAGGCAGGCCCGGTGCCCGTCGGCCTCCAGCTTCTCGACCGCCTCGACCAGCTCGGACCCGTCCCGCACCCGGAACCACGGCGGCACCGGAACGCCCAGCTCGGCGACCCGCTCGTAGGCGGTCGCCTTGTCGTGGAAGGCGGCCACGCCCTCGGCGGTCGGTGCCAGCAGCGCCGTGCCGACCGCCTCGAACTCGGCGCGGTGCGCGACGATCACCTCCTGGTGCAGCCGCGGCACGAACACGTCGATGCCGCGCCGCGCGCACTGGTCCAGGGCGAACTCGGCGTAGGCGGCGGGGGAGAGGCCCTCGGGCTCCATCGCCGCGGTGTCGGCCGCGGCGAGCACCGGCGAGTCCGGGTCCCCGTGGGTGGCATGGATCTCCACCGCGCGGTCCTGCGGATTTCTCCGCAACTGGTCCATGAAGAACACGTTCTCCGCGTACGTGCGGTTGAGCCAGACGCGTACGCGAGAGATCATTCAGGCCGCCTTTCGGGTGTGCGGGCACGGCGAAGCAGCCGGCCCGGCCGGGTACACGCGTGTAGGGACGCCGAACCGTGGGAAGTGAAACGGGGGTTTCGCAGCGGCGGCGTCGGGCCGATCATAGAGCTTCGCGGGACGCGTTCCGCTACACGAGTGTTACGACTTCCCCCACCGCGTGTCGTGCCCGTCCCGGCACGGCCCGGCCCCACTCGCCGGGCCCCGGGGCGCTACCGGCCCACCCGCC
>NZ_JACADT010001296.1:0-1282 GCF_013421635.1 Streptomyces sp. UH6
GCCCCGGAGGCGCGGAGGCACGGGGAGAGCGGGTGGCGCAAGAGGGCCTGTTCGGTCACATGGTGCCCGGACGGCGCGGACCGGTTCGTGGCCGGAACATCTGTCCGGTTACGCTCATGACATGCATGCCTGGCCCGCTTCCGACGTCCCCGCCCTGCCCGGTCAGGGCCGCGACCTGAGGATCCACGACACCGCGACCAACGGTCCGGTCACCCTCACCCCCGGCCCCGTCGCCCGCATCTACGTCTGCGGCATCACGCCCTACGACGCCACCCACATGGGTCACGCGGCGACCTACAACGCGTTCGACCTCGTCCAGCGCGTCTGGCTGGACACCAAGCGCCAGGTCCACTACGTCCAGAACGTCACCGACGTGGACGACCCGCTGCTCGAGCGGGCCCAGCGCGACGACCTCGACTGGGTGGCGCTCGCCGAGCGTGAGACCGCCCTGTTCCGCGAGGACATGACCGCCCTGCGGATGCTCCCGCCGAAGGACTACATCGGCGCCGTGGAGGCCATCCCCGGCATCGTCCCGCTGGTGGAGCGCCTGCTCGCGGCCGGTGCCGCGTACGAGCTCGAGGGCGACGTCTACTTCTCCGTGGAGTCCGACCCCCACTTCGGCCAGGTGTCCCGCCTGGACGCCGCCGCGATGCGCCTGCTCTCGGCCGAGCGCGGCGGCGACCCGGAGCGCCCGGGCAAGAAGAACCCGCTCGACCCGATGCTGTGGATGGCCGCCCGCGAGGGCGAGCCGAGCTGGGACGGCGGCAGCCTCGGCCGCGGCCGCCCGGGCTGGCACATCGAGTGCGTGGCCATCGCCCTGGACCACCTGGGCATGGGCTTCGACGTGCAGGGCGGCGGCTCCGACCTCGCCTTCCCGCACCACGAGATGGGCGCCTCCCACGCACAGGTGCTGACCGGCGAGTTCCCGATGGCCAAGGCGTACGTCCACGCCGGCATGGTCGGCCTGGACGGCGAGAAGATGTCCAAGTCCAAGGGCAACCTGGTCTTCGTCTCCACGCTGCGCCAGGACGGCGTCGACCCGGCCGCCATCCGGCTGGCGCTCCACGCCCACCACTACCGCAGCGACTGGGAGTGGACCGACCAGGTCCTCCAGGACGCCGTCGCCCGTCTGCACCGCTGGCGCGCCGCCGTCTCCCGGCCCGACGGCCCGCCCGCCGAGGCCCTGGTCGAGGAGATCCGCGACGCCCTCGCGAACGACCTGGACGCCCCGGCCGCGCTGGCCGCGGTGGACCGCTGGGCCGCCGTCCAGGAGAGCACCGGC
>NZ_JACADT010001297.1:0-1281 GCF_013421635.1 Streptomyces sp. UH6
AGAGCGTGCGGCAGAACGGACTCGAGCCCGCGGACGCGCTGCTGGAGGGGTGCGGCGGCGCGGCCGGCTGCCGGGTGCTCACACGTCGGCGCCCGCACCGGGAAACGGTGCGGGCGCCGACGATGGGAAAGGGTCGTGCCTGTCCGGCCAGTTCAGGTCCGGTCGGGTCAGGCGTGGCGGTGCGAGCTTCGGTTACCTGTCACGGCACGGTAGATCAGCAGCAGGATCACCGAGCCGATGATGGCTGCCACCCACGTGGACAGGTCGAAGAAGCCGTCGATCGAATCGACGCCGAAGATGACCTTGCCCAGCCAGCCGCCCAGCAGACCACCGGCCACGCCGATCAGCATGGTGATGATGATGCCACCGGGGTCGCGCCCGGGGAGCAGCGCCTTCGCGATGGCGCCGGCGATCAGGCCGATCAGGATCCAGGCGATGATGCCCACGATTCCTCCACAGTCATCCAGGTTGTCTGTCCTTTCTTCGGATGATCCGTACACGCCACGGCAAACCAACTATTCGCGCCACCTCCCCGGATGATTACGGAGCGTGAGGAAACCAATCACCGGTCCGGCACGTATAAGTCCCTGGAGGCGGAGCGCCCGGCGACCGAGTGGCAGCGCCGGGCGGGTCGTGTCCGAACGGAGAAGGTGACGGACCGTCCCAGGGAGAGACCCATGCGCATGTTCGCCCTCGACTACGCCCGGCCGGCGGAGGATCCCCTGGTCACCCACGCGCCGCCCTACAGATACGACCCGCTCCTGCAGGTGAACGTCCTCGACGACGGGCGTCCGGCCGCACACGACCGCGCGCTGCTCCGCGAGCTGGGGTCGACCACCTCCACCGCCGGTTCCAAGACCCATTTCGACGACTGACGGAGGTGGTGCGGACGCGAAGCGATGACCGTACTGATCCTGACATGTACACAGGATGTGACGGCGGATCTGGTGGTGGACCGGCTCGGCTCACAAGGGGTCCGGGTCGTCCGCCTGGATCCGGCCGATCTTCCGGGAGCGGTCGGCCTGTCCGGGGAGTACGGCGACGGCGGGCTGCGCGGCACGCTCTCGGTGGGCGGCCGCCGGGTCGGGCTGGGCGCGCTGCGGTCGGTCTGGGTGCGCCGGCCCGGGGTCGCGGGCAGCGGCGGGGCGCAGGCGTCGGCCTGGCTCACCCAGGAGGCGACACAGGCGCTGTACGGCATGCTGCGGGGCAGTGGTGCGCGCTGGATGAATCCACCCGAGGCCGCCTACCTGGCGCGGCACAAGCCCTGGCAGTTGCGGCTGG
>NZ_JACADT010001298.1:0-1281 GCF_013421635.1 Streptomyces sp. UH6
CCGGGGCCGGATCCTCTACCGGTACCGCAACTGAGCGGCGGCCGGCGGCCGGCGCGCGCACCGGGCTCCCGGGGCGCACGCCGGCCCCGCGCCGGGCGCGGGCGGCGGCTCAGACCTTCTCGAGCGGGCGGTGGGGTTCCGCCGGGAGGGTGATCGTGACGGTGTCCCCGGGGCGGACGACGCCGCCGGTGCGGACGACGCTCATGACGCCCGCCTTGCGGACCACGTCGCCCGCCTCGTCGCGGCCCACGACCTGCCTCAGCAGCCCGCGCTGGAAACCGTCGATCTGCAGGCAGGGGTTGCGCAGCCCGGTCACCTCGACGACCGCCTCCTCGCCGAGCCGCAGCAGGGTGCCCGTCGGCAGCCCGAGCAGGTCGACGCCCTGGGTGGTGATGTTCTCCCCGAGTTCGCCGGGGGCCACCATGTACCCGGCGGACGCGAGCTCGTCGAAGAGCTCGGAGTGGATCAGGTGCACCTGCCGCAGGTTCGGCCGGGTGGGGTCCGCGGCGACGCGTGACCGGTGCTTGACGGTCACCCCCGCGTGGACGTCCCCTTCCACCCCGAGCCCGGCGAGCAGCGTGACGCTCTCCTGGTTGGGCTTGGTGAAGCTGTACTCCTCGTTGCGGCTGACAGCCACTACCGTCGCGTCCACGGTTCCCTCTGTTCGTCGGACATCCTCAGGAGGTAGCCAAGCCGAGAGCGGGGACGAGGGCAATGGGTGTCCGTGCCGAAGTCCGCGCGGAGGTGAGGGAGTCGGCGTCAGTCGTCGTACCAGCCGGTCACCGGGCCCATCCGCCCGTCGAGCCACCGGACCATCTCCCGCATCGCGCGCAGTCCCTCGTCCTCCGCCGAGGCGACGACCTCGGCGGAGCCGGCCGGCAGTTCCGCCCGCAGCCGTGCCCGCTCGTCCGGCGGCGCCTCCCACCGCAGCGCGGCCCCGGCCCGTTCGGCCAGTGTCACGGCGGTGGCGACGAAGCCCTCGGAGAGGGCGGCGCGGATCGCGTGGATCGTCCGCCGGTGGTGGTCCAGAAGGGCGTTGGCGAAGACCTCCAGGGCGGCGGCGTCGACCTCGCACTCGTCGTTGATCATCGGCCCGAACCCGGACGGCAGCCCCGTCTCCGCCTCGAACACCGGCACCTGGCGCAGGAACAGCCGCGCCACCCCGGTGGCCGGGTTCCACAGGACGGTGTCCCCGCCCAGGAGGAAGTACTGACTCAACGACCGCCCCTTTCCCGTACGGACGGCGATCGTAGAGGCTCGCCGGACAACCGGCGCAGCCGG
>NZ_JACADT010001299.1:0-1280 GCF_013421635.1 Streptomyces sp. UH6
CCGCCACTGGCGCGCCCTCCGCCTCAGACGGTCGGGCGCGTACGCCGAGGCCGCGCTCCTGCTGGCCGACGTCGTCGCCGACCGCACGCGCGTCCAGGGGTCCGACCACCCCGACACCCTGAACGCCCGCAAGCACCACGCCCTGACCCTGTGGAACCTGGGACGGAACGCGGAGGCCGCGCGCCTGCTGGGCGACCTGGTCTCGGACCTCACCCGACTGCGCGGCCCCGACGACGGGGAAACCCTGAACGTCCGCAAGTACCACGCCCGGGTCCTCGGGGACGCGGGCGAGCACGCGGAGGCCGCGCTCCTGCTGGCCGACCTCGTCCCGGACTTCGTCCGCCGGCGCGGTGCCGACCACCGGGACACCCTCGGCACCCGTCACCTCCACTGCGTCACCCTCGGAGACGCGGGACGGCACGCGGAGGCCGCGAGCCTGCTGGCCGTCCTGGTCGCGGACCGGGTCCGCGTCGACGGCCCCGCCCACGAGAGGACGATGCGCGCCCGCCACTTCCACGGCTGGAACCTCGGCCGGGCGGGCGATCACGCCGTGGCCGCACGCGTGCTGGCCGAACTCATCCCGGACCGGACCCGTCGGCTGGGGTCCGACCACCCCGACACCCTGGCCACCCGGCAGGCCCATGCGTGGAACCTCGGGGAGACGGGGCAGCACGCGGAGGCCGCACGGCTGCTGGCCGGGATCGTCGCGGACCGCACACGCGTCCAGGGGCCCGACCATCCCGACACCCTGTACGCCCGCTCCTGCCACGCCTCGCAGGTCGGAGGAACCGGCGACCACGCGGAGTCGGCCCGCCTGCACGCCGCCCTGACCCCCGACCGGGCACGCGTCCTGGGACCCGACCACTGGGAAACGCTGCTCACCCGCCACCACCACGCCTGGGAACTCCACTGCGCGGGAGAGCACCCGGAGGCGGCACGCCTGTACGCCGGGATCGCCACCGACTCTGCGCGCGCCCTCGGCCCCGACCACCCCGACACGCTGTCGGCCCGCAGCATGCACGCGTCCAGCCTGGGGTACTCCGGCGAGCACGCGGAGGCGGCGCGACTGCTGGCCGAGGTCCGCGCCGACCGGGAACGCGTCCTGGGCCCCGACCACCCCGACACCCTGAACACGCCCACCGGTGCGTGGTTCGACGGCGAGGACGGCCACGACGGGCAGGACGCCCAGGACGGCCAGGACGACCACGGCGACCAGGACGGCCCCGGCGGGTAGGACGGCGAGGGCGCGTAGGACGGCGAGGGCAGTCAGCGGGTCCGGG
>NZ_JACADT010000013.1:0-29000 GCF_013421635.1 Streptomyces sp. UH6
AGGTACCGCACCAGCCCGCCGGGCCGCCGCACGACGGAGCCGTCCGCGGGCATCCCGCACAGCAGGTGCGCGCGGACGTCCCCGACGCCGTGCCCCGCCTCCAGCCACCGCAGCACCAGCCCGGTCAGCTCCTGCCTTATGGCCACGGGGACGCCGTACAGGTCCGGCGTCAGCCGAGGGAGCGCCCGGACGAACTCCCGCGCCTCCTGCTGCAGCTCTGGCGCGGCTTCGGGTTCCGGCTCCGACGGGGGCTGATCCTGCGGCTGAGGCTCGGCCTGCACCTCGGGCTCGTACGCGTCGGGCACCGCGTGAAGTTCCGGCTCCGGCTCGGGCTCTGGCGCGGGCGCCGCCCACGAACCGCCCGCGCCGGCCGGATGGTTGGAGGTCTTCTCCACAAGGTCTTCTTCGGATGGATAACCGCCGGTCCGCCGACCCCCCGGCTCACCGACGGCCGGTACGCCGTCACTCGGTCCAGCCTGCGGAAACACCCGCGCGACCCCCTTCCGCCCCACCGGCATCCGCCCGAAGATCTCGCCGGCCTCCGTCGCGCTCAACGGCTCACCCGACACGATCTGCTGCGTGAACCACAGTCCCCCCGGTCCCTGCAACCGCCGCTCGTGCAGGAACCCTTCCTCGATCAACTCCCGCTTCGCCCGCTGGAACGCCACCGCCCCGATCCGGCAGCGCTTCGCCGTCTCGGACAGCAACTGCCCCGCATCGGCCGGCAGCGACAGCTGCCACGTCAGGATCCGGTGCGCGTCGGAACCGAGCCGCGGATGCCGGATGATCTCGTTCGAGAAGGGCGTGTACGCGCGCAAGGGCGCGATAAAGTGCCGGTAAATCACAGGTGGACGCCTATCCACTCGTGGTCCAGGCCCTCGCGCACGGCTCCAACCGTCCGCGGGGGCCGCTCCATGCGCGCGCCCGACCTGAGGCACACCGGAGCACGTTGTCGCCGCGACCGTACCGCACGCTTCGTACGCGAACGCATGCGCAGCGTAAGCATTCCCTCCGAGGGGTGACCCTTTGGTCGCCCTTTGGCCGTCGTTCCAGAGACACTCCGTTCACCCGGATCTCCAGCACCAGGGCGGCGAGTTCGCGACGCGAGCCTGGTGCGCGGCGACTTCAAGATGGCGAACGTCTGGATGGCGCGGTTCACTTCGCCGCTGCCGCTGATCCCCTCGCGGCTTTCCGGTGAGTGCTCTCCATGACGTTGCCGAGTAGCAGCGCCGTCCTCCCGGCGATAGCGGTGTGCCACCCGTTAGCTTCTTCGCGGTCCTGCAAGAGGGCCGCTGGCCTCCGGGCCCGGCATGACTGTTGCCCCCTGTCGAACGGATGACCTGGGGGGGGTCACCGGGTCCGAGGGGTGCCGTCGGAGACGCTGATCAGAGGTCCGACCACCGCCCGGCCGGGCGCAACGCCCGGCCACTCGCGGGCGGCAGGTCTGCATAACGTGGATGCGCGAGAACGGCTCCCGACCCTGGGGCCGGCACGCATCGACGCACGTGGGGGCACGGTGATCAGCATCGACGGGGTGGGCGTCTTCCTCGGCCTGGACGTCGGCAAGCAGACCCATCACGGACACGGCCTCACCCCGGCCGGGAAGACCGTCTTCGACAAGCCGCTGCCCAACACCGAACCCAAGCTGCGAGCCGTCTTCGACAAGCTCCGCACCAAGTTCGGCACGGTCCTGGTGGTCGTGGACCAGCCCGCCTCCATCGGCGCCCTGCCGCTGACCGTCGCCCGGGACGCCGGCTGCCAGGTCGCCTATCTGCCGGGCCTGGCGATGCGCAGGATCGCCGATCTCTACCCCGGCGAGACCAAGACCGACGCGAAGGACGCCGCGGTCATCGCGGATGCCGCCCGCACCATGCCCCACACCCTGCGAACCCTCGACCTCACCGACGAGCTCACCGCGGAACTGACCATGCTGGTCGGCTTCGACCAGGACCTCGCCGGCGAGGCCAACCGCACCAGCAACCGCATCCGCGGCCTGCTCACCCAGTTCCACCCCAGCCTGGAACGCGTCCTCGGCCCCCGCCTGGACCACCCGGCCGTCACCTGGCTCCTCGAGCGCTACGGATCCCCGCAGGCACTGCGGAAGGCGGGCCGCCGCAAGCCGGTCGAGGTCGTCCGGCCGAAGGCCCCACGCATGGCCGAACGGCTGGTCGACGACATCTTCACCGCACTCGACGAGCAGACCGTCGTGGTCCCGGGCACCGGCACCCTCGACGTGATCGTCCCGTCGCTGGCGAAGTCGCTGGCCGCCGTCCACGAACAACGCCGGGCCCTGGTCGGATCGAGGCACTGCTGGAGGCCCACCCTCTTGCCGAGGTCCTGACCTCGATGCCCGGCATCGGCGTCAGGACCGCCGCAGTCCTCCTGACCACCGTCGGCGACGGCAGCTCGTTCCCGAGCGCCGGCCACCTGGCCTCCTACGCAGGACTCGCCCCGGCAACCCGCCAGTCCGGCACGTCGATCCACGGCGAACACGCTCCAAGGGGCGGGAACCGGCAGCTGAAACGGGCGATGTTCCTCTCCGCGTTCGCGGCCCTGCACGATCCCGCCTCCCGGACCTACTACGACCGCTGCCGAGCCCGCGGCAGCAATACCCACACCCAGGCCCTCCTCCGCCTGGCCCGCCACCGCATCAGCGTCCTGTTCGCCATGCTCCGCGACGGAACCTTCTACGAGCCCAGAAGCCCACGGCTCGCTTGACGAAGGACATAGAGGCACCCCCCGCTCCGATGGTGACGAGGTGCCCCTTTCGAAAGCGCTGGGCGAGGAAGACACCCGGCGTTCCAGGCTGGGGAGGAATACTCCAAGCGCGCTCTCCAAGCGCTCTCGCGTGGATGACGTACATGTGTCCACGGCTGAAGAGCAGTGTAGGTGCCTCCTGCCGACCTGTTCGGGCCCCATCAACTGGCGCATTCGTATTGGAACGCCCGTGAGCCGAGCGGGTACGCGTATGAGCCGACGAGTAAGTAACTGAGAACCTGGCTGGTCAGGTCGTCGCGATACCGCGTGCGCAACTCCCATCCCTCTGTTCGTGGTTGGCATCGGTGGACTGATCCCCGCCCAGAACTGCGCACCCGCGTGCCATGCTGCTGCCCGTGGGGTGACGGAGCATCGCCGACGTTGACGCACAACTGGCGTTCGAGTGCAGCCCACGATCCCTAGCCTTTGGCTGAACGACGCGAGCCCTCTTGTCCGTTCAGCCGGTCCCCATCACAAGGAGCAACCGAAGATGACCACCCTCATCCACACCCAAGATCCATTCGGTCAGAGCCCTGACCGTCCGGGACGCACTGTCGGTGCCGCGCCCGTCGCCGCTCTGGTCATCATCGGCATCGTCGCCTTCCTTGCCGTCGGGACGATCCTCATCCTGGACGGTGTGTCGTTGCGGACGATCTTCCTCCTGCTTGGCGGCTGTGGCTTGATCGCAGTGATCGTCATCGCGCTCGGCGTGACTGTCGTGAACGGACGCCGCCGGCGCCGTCGACTCCGCGCCGCCTTCGCCGCCCTCGCCGCTCTCGATTCCGCGCCCGAGCGGTGAAGGGCATTCACCTGTGAGACCCATCCGCACCAGGCCCGAGGGCTTCTGGGCCACTGAACTGAGCGCGTACCTTGAAGGGCTCCGATTTGCAGCTGGGTACACCTTCGCAGAACTGGCTGAACGTATCAGCGGCCTCGGCGAAGGCCTGAAGGGCTCGGCAGCAACTTTGAAGCGAGCCGCTGGTTGCCGCCCCTTGCCGCAGAAGAAGACCGTGAAGGCGTTCGTCCGCGGCTGTGGCGCGACCTTGTCCGAGGAGCGGACTGCACTCCGGCTGTGGCTTCAAGCCCGCATCGAGTCACGGGGCCGAGTGGGGAAGTTGGACCGTCCACCCGCGCCAGCCAACGTCAAGTCACCCGATGACCTCGCAGTGGCGCTCGCCGCGACCTACGAGCGCACGGGCGCTCCACCTCTCCGTAGCCTCCAGCGAAAAGCGTGGCGTCGTGGGTGGGCGGAGCGACCCATGGACTCGGGACTGGGCGGCGTCCTCCTCCCCCTGTCGAGTATTTCCCGCATCGCGAAAGGAACTAGCCTCAGGCCCACCTGGCCCGTCTGCGAAGCCTTTCTTGCCGCTTGCGGTGTGGGGGAGAGCGAAATGCAGCGGTGGGAGACTGCTTGGCGGTACGCAATGAACCCGCGTGGGCGTTGGGTGAGAACCCTCTCGACCGGAGCCGAGTCGGGCGCTTCAGCTCTGGAGCCGATCAACGGGGATTCGACCAACTGCGGTGGAAACATCGCCACGTCAGACCCCAGAAGCCTTGACCATGACCGCCTCCGCTCGAAGACTCCTCGTGACGACTCAACTCAGGCACCCATGCGATCGCTCCTCTTGTCGCCGATGACTCACGCCTACGGGCTGCCATGCCGCATGGACTTACGCTCCTTGGGCTACGACGAGGGATGCCAGATGGCGGAGAGGCGAGCGAGCAACAGATGCGCCGTCAGGAACATCTGCGATCGATGGAGCATGTCAGGTGCACTCCGTGTACCGTTGCTGAGTACACCTTCGCTGGAGTCCGATATAGGGGGGACTGACTGCTTGGTGTGCCGGGGGGAAGCTGTAGATGGTCCTTGCGCGCGTTTACTTACGTGCACCACAAGGCACTTGGCCCTGCCTCCAGTTCTGAGATCAATGACCCATGTCAGGCTTGAGGGGGCCATGCACACAATTCGTAGCTGGTATCAGGAGCTCAGCAGCCTCAGCCGGAGCCTCGTCCAGGGGTATCTCTGCGGCAGTACTCCGACACCTCTTGAGCGACTTACCTCGCAGTACAGGTGGCACGAGAGGGCGACCGTGCAGCAGCGCCTCGACCACATCGACGATCTCGCGAGCAGCTTCAACCGCCTCGTGGAACGTGATGCAAACCTCAGTCACGAGCTTGCACGGGCAGAGCGCGATCTTCAGCAGCCTTGCCGGATCGAGGCACTCCTGCGCCGCCACCCGTGGCTCGGCGAGACGATCCACGGGGAACTGTCGGTGCTACGACTCCTGCAGGGCGTTCGCTGGCAGAGTGCCACCACCGATCCGAAGAACCAATGGATCTTCGGTGCCGATATCCGCGACTGTGAGCGGGGAACGCTGCGTGCCATCAATCTTGGAGCTGGCGAGGTCATGAGTCTTGAAACGGCTGCTCGCCTGCTGGACGCCCAGCGCATTCCATTTCCCAAGGACCGTAACGACCTGGGGGAGTGGCTCGCTCACTGCGGCTTCGAGTGCACCCGAAGCCAGGTCACCGCATCGATCCCACCGAAGGAGACGGCGCCTACTCCGCTCCAGGAAGGGCGCGGAACCCTTCTGCACCTCATGGAGCGGATTGCAGACCTCCTCCAAGTAAATCAAAATCTGCCCACCCCGGTGACGCTCGGTGACATTCTTTCTACCGCAGACCGATTCGCCGGAGAGTTGGGCGAGGTCTCTCGTCAGCTTCGAGGTGCCACGCTCACCAGTGACGGCAGGTGGCTCATCTCAAGTGAAGCGGCTGCTCACACGGCCCATGGGCAAGCCGGTACCGAGAACACAGCACCTCCTTCCGTCGCCACTGCCAAGATGGATAGCGAAAACTTCACGCTTCGCAGTGGGGCTTCGGTAAGCACAGAGAGTGGGACTTCGAAGGTTGCTGCAGAGCCCGCGATCACTACCACAGACACGCCGTCAGAATCAAGCTTTTCTTCGTTCCAGCTCGCCCCGGCCGACGTCGATGCAACCCCGCCTCCAGGTGACCGCATCGCGGAACTGCTCGATGGCGCTCCTACAGGTCTTTCCAGTTCGGCCATCAAAGCTGCCCTGGGGCCTTCTGTATCCGAGGAGCAGGCAGTGCGCTCTCTCTTCGGCGATGAACGGTTCGCCATCACTTCGGGGGGCAATTGGGTCCTCAAGGACCGCTTCATTGCGGAGGAGCGGTCGTCCAGCGACTGGGAACTGAATCATCCACACATCACCCCCATCAACGATGATCCCGTCTGGGTTCCCATGCCGCGGGATGGTGATGGAAATGGCATGGCCGCCACCGAAGTCGGAGCTGGTGATGTACCGAAGTGCGAGCCCGATCGTATGGACAAGATCGAGTCGGCGCTGCGCGACACAGATCAACCAATGACCGTCGACGAGTTGAAGAGAGCAACTGGCATCAGTCTTGGCTCTCAGTACCTGAAGCAGCAGATCGAGGAAGACCCTCGCTTCAGTCGGAGCCAGAAGCATCAATGGGCCTTGGCCGAGTGGGGCCTCCCGGTGTACAAGCCGATTAAGGAACTGATCTCTGACATGGTGGATGCTCACGACGGTGCAGTAGCGGCCGACGAAGTCGTTCGTACTCTTTGTCGTGACTTTGAGATCAAGGAGTCGAGCGTCAGGCAGGCCATGTCCTCCCCGCCCTTCACTGCACGAGGCGGCATCGTCCGTCGCCTTGGGGAAGACCCTGCCGAAACTCGCGCCTTCCTGCCGGCGGAGGGTCACTCTGCAGCGGAATTCCCGCGATCGACGGCGATGGCGTCTCCTGACGTGGAGGACCTAATGGGCAAGTTGGGGCTGATCTGATGGCAGACACAGTCTCTCTGCGCGATTGTGGGGTGAACCCGGACTACCGGAGCGACCGCAGTGACCTGGTCGAGGACTTTTACATTCCTGCGCTTGCTGCCGCAACCAGTTACGACCGTGCCGTCGGGTATTTCGCGACATCGGTCATTGCCGCACTTGGCCAAGGCATGGACGAGTTCACTGCCCGGGGCGGGATCATGCGGATCATCGCGTCCCCATATCTCGAACCGGCGGATATCCAGGAGATCGAATGCGGGTACGAACTGCGAAAGATCCTGCAGCGTGCCGCCCTGCGAGATCTTGAGAAATCTGTGGAAGACGAACGTGCCGCGAGAGGACTTGGAAAACTCGGCCGACTGATCGCCGCGGGCCGTGTTGATTTCAAGATTGCGTACGTTGAGCAACGCGGCCGGGTAGGCATGTACCACGAGAAGATCGGCGTCTTCCGCGACGAAGGCAACATCGTTGCCTTCAAGGGAAGTGCCAACGAGACTCGCTCGGGGCTCGTGGGAAATTTTGAGGCGATCGAGGTCTACCGCAGTTGGGATCCGCGGGATTTCGATCGAGCCATGCGGATCAGTCAGGATTTCGAGGACCTCTGGAACGATCGCACGCCCACACTCCGAGTGCTGCCGTTCACCGAGGCAGCGAAGGTGGTCATCGAGCGCAGCGCATTGGCAACGGCGGGCCGGGAGGACCTGGATAACCTCCCATCCGGAGGCACTCCGATTTCCGCAATGCCGACGGACCTTGTCGGAATGCTCGCCATTCCGCAGAGCCTCTCGGTTCGCGACTATCAGAAGGAAGCGGTACAGGGCTGGTTCCATAACGAGTGTCGGGGAATTCTCCGTATGGCCACCGGTACTGGGAAGACGCTGACAGCCCTCTCTGCTGCCGCGCAGTTGGCCCGAGTCCTGCGAAAGAATTCCGGCGGCTTCCACCTGCTGACAGTTGTCGTCGCTCCCTATCAGCACCTCGTCGATCAGTGGGCGTCTGATATCGAGCGGTTTGGTGTAACACCGTTGCGTGCTTACGAGTCCGCGAGCAAGTGGTCACCGCACGCCTACAACCTCCTAGAGAGTCTCTCCCTGGGAGGGGTGAATGGTGGTGTCATCGTGACCACCAACGCTACGTTTGGGAGTACCACCTTTCAGGGCCTGCTCAACGCCTACAGGGGGAACCTCCTGCTCATCGCAGACGAAGCGCATAACCTTGGTGCACGTCATCTCCGTACCCAACTACCTCCGAATGCGCAGTACAGGCTTGCTCTTTCTGCGACGCCGGAGCGATGGTTTGACGAAGAGGGCACGGATGCCCTTACCGATTATTTCGGGCGGGTCACCTTTGAGATGGGAATCGGCGAAGCGATTCGCCGCGGTGCTCTGTGTCGTTACGCCTACACTCCCGTCCTCGTGGAACTGGACGACGAGGAGGCTGAGCTCTATGCAGAGACCAGCGCCAAGATCGCTCGGCTTATTGCGGCCGGAACCGACCTGAAGGAAGACTCGGACGGAGACAGTCCGCTCGGCCGGCTCCTAAAGAAGCGGGCCGATATCCTCGGCCATGCCCGCGGCAAGATCAAGGCTCTCCGCGACGAGATTGAAAAACGCCAATCAGGAAGCCATCAACTGATCTACTGTGCTGAGGGGAAACATCCTCTCTTGCAAACTGAAGGTACGGACGGGGCTCGTCAGATCGATCAAGTGATGACTATGGTTGGCAACGAACTTCAGATGACCGCGGCACGCTACACCTCTGATACGAAGCGGCCGGCAAGGCAGGATATCTTGCGCCGCTTTCAGGAGAACTCGCTTCAGGTCATCACGGCCATGCGATGTCTGGACGAGGGTGTGGATGTACCGGTTGCGCGTACTGCCTACCTTCTGGCCAGTTCTTCCAACCCACGACAATTCATCCAGCGCCGAGGCCGAGTCCTGCGTAAGGCGCCAGGAAAGGATTCCGCCGATATCATCGATTTCGTGGTAGTGCCGCCGCCAGGTGGTGATGCTCTCCAATATGACACGGAGCGGAATCTGCTGCGACGTGAATTTGCCCGAGTTGAAGAGTTCGCGCATCTTGCGGAAAACGAATTCGTGACACTCGACGCACTACGACCAATCCGCGAGCGATACAACCTATTCGACACCTGATCTACTCGCGCACCATGCCCGGCCATCCTCTCACCGACAAAGGGAACCTTGTGACTGAAAGCAACGTCGACCTATCCTCCAAGCGCACGGTACGAGATGTGCTGAACGAACTCTCTCCGCCTGGGAGAATCCTTGTACAGAAGGTGATCGACCTCGAAAACGAGAAGATTCACATCCGAGAAACTGCGAATGTCGTCCCGGCTATCGTCAATGTTGTAAGGGAGCTCGCCAAGTGAAGTTGATCAAGCTCACCCTGAAGAACTTCCGCACCTTTTATGGCGAACAGATCCTCGACCTGTCCGTCGAGGAAGGCAAGCCGGCGGTTCTGATTTTCGGCAATAACGGTGCCGGAAAAACCACGCTGCTCAATGCTTTCGTCTGGGTGTTGTACGGAACTTTTTCGTTGGACACGGAACAGCAGCATCGGATCATCCACGACAAAGTGTGGGCAGACACCCCACTTGGCGAGGCGGTCACCGCGTCTGTCCGGCTTGATTTCGAGCACGAGGGCGTCCGGTTCTCTGTGACCCGAGACGTAACCGTAAATAAGCAGACGCAGCAGCAGCGAGCGGTCACTCCATCTCTGACGGTCACTGAAATTGGACCGGACGGCGAAGCCAAGCCAGTGCCGAATGGGCAGGACCGCATCGAGAAGATTCTTCCCAAGGGGCTTCGGAAGTTCTTCTTCTTCAACGGTGAGCGCATGGAGAAGATGTTCACCGGCGAAGAGAATAATCAAGAAGTTAAGCAGGCCATCAAGACCCTTCTCAACTTGGAAGCTATCGAACGCGCGATCGAAGATCTGCCCAAGGCGTCAAAGATCCTTGCCCGTGCGATCGACTCCAAAGGCGACAGTCGACTGAAGCAACTCACCGATAGGAAAGAGGAGCTGGAGTCTCTCTTTAAGGTGCAGGACGCGGAGAAGCTTCGCCGGTCGAAAGAGATCAGTGCATTCAAGCGAGAGCTCGAGTCCATTGGTCTGGCCCTACGCCAGCACGAGCAGGCCGAGCCGCTGCAGAAAGATCGAGATCGGCTGAGCCGGCGAATCAAGGAGGCGCAAGCCCACCTCTCGGAGCACAATGCCCGGAAGCGTGAGCTTCTCTCTAAGCGAGGCTTCCTCGCTCTCACTCGCGGACTCGACACTAAGGTGATCGAACTTGCTGATCAGATGCGAGAGCGTCGGCAACTGCCTGCGGGGATTCAGCGCAGCTTCATCGAAGACATCCTTCACGAACGCTTGTGCATGTGTGGGCGCCCTGTTGAAGAGGGGACACTCGAGTACGAGGAGTTGGAGAAGCGCAAGTACAACGCAGGGCTGGAGGATGTTCAGCACCGCTGGATGCATGTCAGCGGTGAGATGCGGAATATGGAGGAGAAGCGCCGTGAAT
Source organism: Streptomyces sp. UH6 (assembly GCF_013421635.1). Classification (NCBI taxonomy): domain Bacteria; kingdom Bacillati; phylum Actinomycetota; class Actinomycetes; order Kitasatosporales; family Streptomycetaceae; genus Streptomyces; species Streptomyces sp. UH6. The sequence goes on from NZ_JACADT010000013.1 coordinate 10,126, forward strand.
TGCGCGAACAACTCACCTTGATTTCCGCTGATATTCAACAGGCCGCGGACACTATAGGGCAGCTTGAGGCTGAGCGCTCGGAGGTCGACCGCAAACTGGAGGGCGTTAACGTTCAAGACGTCCAGCGGCTCCTCGAGCGACGCAAGAGTCTTACTGAAAAGGAGACCGATGCACGAGTAATGCACCGGGAGGCCGAGAACCGTCTCGCTGAAATTCGCCAGGAGATGGAGCAAGTTGCTCGCCAGTACAAGCTCGCTGCCGCCAAGAATGAAGAATCTCGAAAGATTCAGAGTCAAGTCAACCTTGTCGATGAGGTCAGAGAGGCGCTAGCTCAAATCCTCGCCATCAAGACGGAAGAGGTTCGGAGCGAGTTGGACACAAAGGTGAAGGAGGTGTTCTCGCGAATTTTTATCAAGAGCTACATCCCAGAGTTGAACGACTCGTTCGAACTTGACCTCTTGACGCCGACTGGTGTGGCGTCTGTCCCCGCAATTCGTTCTACGGGGGAGAATCAGATCCTGGGCCTCAGTTTCATTGGTGCGGTATCCGAAGTTTCCCGAACCATCAACGCCCGCAAAAAACACACGAGCGAATCCGGCCTGCGGGAGGTTGGTAGCGGCGTCTATCCGGTCGTGATGGACGCTCCATTCGGAAACCTCGACCTTACCTACCAGGAAGAGATCTCGAAGGCGCTTCCCTCCCTCACATCGCAGATCGTCACGATGCTCTCGCAATCACAGGCCCGCGGTCGAGTCCTGGAAAATCTGCAGCGGGCGGCAAAGCGGATGTATGTGCTTCGTTCCTACACGCCGAACCGCTCTGCTGAGGAAGAAACCATCGTGATCAACCATCGTGCCGTGCCCTATGTGTCCTACGGCGAGTTTGAGCACACCGTCCTGGAAAAGGTGACCGTCTGATGCCTTCCACAGATCGCTTCCGCCGGCCTAGCGCTCATGAGAAACTCCTGAGCCAACTTACCGACAAAAACACCGGGCCGTTCGTAACCATGGTCGAAGCGATGATGTTCGCCGCGTTGCTCGGGCATCGCAAGAGCGGGCGTGAGTCATTCACGGATTCAGATGAGCCGATTCGTCTGTCGGTCATGGAGGGACGCCCTTACGGCGATGTACTCCTCGACGTGCTGGCAGCGGTTGAGCACGATGACGATCCAAAGATTCTTGGGGATGAGCATCAAGCCGATCGGGTGCTCATTTTCGAGGAGTACGCGAACGGGGGCCTATCCTATCTTCAGACGCTCATCAGTCGCCAGTCGGCCAAAAGCCTGCAGGCTATAGTCTCCGACCTAGTCCTGGACGGTCTTCAGGAAAACCCAGTGGTGGAAGACGAGGTAGGCGAGTTTCTCGCAAGTGCTGACCTGGACTGGTGAGCTGTGATGGGCCGGCCGGGGTGGCGGCCGGCCCATCAGCGAGGACTCGCAAGCCGTTGTTGCTTGATGCTGTCTTACTCGGTGTCGTGTCTTCAGAGGATCGTCAGGCTGTCACCACTGTTCCGACCATCTTCTCGATCGTCAGGTGCTTTTCTCCGCCGAGGTAGCCGATGCCGCGGTGCAGGTGCACCACCAGCGTCTTGGCGATGTTCTCCTCGGTGAGTTCTTCGCCGTCTGCAAGGCAGCGCTGCTTGAGCAAGGCCATGTAGACATCTCCATGAGCACCAGCGAAGGTCTTCCAGGTCATCTCGACGTTCGAGTCGGTCACGACCTCCCTGATCAGGGGGGTGGAGGGATCCCTCAGCGACAGCAGCAAGGCCCACCGGCACAGAACGTTCCACTGCGGAATGCCGGTGGTGCGCTTCAGCCAGACAAGCCGGTCACGCGCCGGTTGGGACAGGCGGACGGTATCAAGCGACATTCTGGGCTCCCGCGTTCCACCAGTACCCCTCGACGACGCTGGTGGTGAGCTGCGTGTCGTCGTGGACGAGCGTGTACGTACGGGCGACCGACTTCTGGAGCCTGTTGAGCAGGGTCTCGTCGATCTCCTCGTCGGTGGAGAGGAGGAGGACCTGATCGCTCGCGTGGGGGAAGTAGCGGTCCGTCAGGTGCTGGCGGTGCCGACTGTCGAGACGACCGAGCGGAGTGTCGATGACACTCGGGAGACGGCTTCCCGCCACCTTCATCAGGCCCCAGAGAAGGGACACTGCGAGCAACTGGCGCTCGCCCGCGCTGAGGCGCCCGGGCTCAATCGGCTCGCCGTTGGCGTCGGCTAGCGTCAGCTTGAAGCCGTCACCGATACGCAGGTCCTTGACCAAGCTCTGCTTGCGCATCAGCATGCCGAAGCTCTCTAGGACTGCCACCTCAAGCCGACTGATGTGCGCTTCGAGCAGTTGCTGGCCGAACTGTTGGAGAGTTTCCCGAGCCTTTTCCGAGTACTTGATGACACGCTCGACTTCTTCGGCCTTCACTTTTGTCCGGACGAAGGCATCGTGGGCACGACCGAGAGCGGCATCGACATGCTCCAGCCGGCGCTTCAACTCTTCAATGCGTTCCATGTCCCGCGCTATGGCGGCCTTGAAGGCAGCGCATGCCTTCAATTGCTCATCCCGGTCCTTCTGGATGGCTTCTACTTTGCTCTGCTCCGGTACGCCAGCCAGCTGGCGATCCAGTTGGGCCACGTCCTCGGCTGTTGCCGAGATCTGGCCGAGGAGCTCAGCTGCTCTCTCCTGGTCCCGGGAAACCCCTTCGTCAAGAGCGGCAATCTGGGTAGTCATGTCCGAGGGCAGACCGAGGTCGATTTCCAGTTGCACTGACGAAGCGCGCTGCTGTCGGTCTTCTTCAAGCTTGGCGAGCGCCGCTTCTTGCGTCTCCTCGGGAAGAAGACTCAACAGCCATTGGTCTCGAACTTCCAGTACACCCAGGACCTGGCGGGATTCAGCAGCCCTTTGCTCACGCTCAGCCTGAGCACGCAGCTCGTCCAGCTGTTTCCCCATAATGACGAAGGGCAGAGTGCCGGCCGCAAGCTGCCCCAGGGCAGCTCGGAGGTCCGCTAGGCGTTCCCCGGCCTCCTTGCGTGACTGCTCGAGCTCGACCCGACGCTCGAAGAGCGAGCCGCCCTCTTTCTCGAAGGTGCGTTCAATGCGCTCGAGTTCGCGCATGGCATCCGCCAGTGTGGACTGGCGGTCTTCCAGTTGCTGGGCAGCTTGCTTCAGCTCTGCCTTAACCGCGTCTCGCTCCTGCTCCTTGGCCCGGATGTCCTCCAGCAGATGCTGCTCCTCCTCGGACAGCTTCTGTCGACGCTGGAGGGCCAGGAGGTCGGTGCGCAACTGTTCCACTGTGTTGACGCCGAGGAGTGAGTTGACCGCGGATTCGATCACTGAGGAAGCACGCTCAGGGTCCGCGAGGGACTCGATTTTTTCGCCGTCGAAGAAGGACAGCGAGGCGACTTCGAGCGGAAGAAGGTCCTCGACGTGGTCGGCCCAACCCTCGCTGAGAGTCCGGCTGTACTTAAGGTCCGGCTCTGTCGGCTCGCCCCGGTAGTCGTCGTCGACCAGAACGGTCAGGAACTCCTTGAGCGACTTGCCGCTGGTGTGCCAGCTGCGGATCACTCGGTAGTAGTGCTCCTTGGCGTCCGTCGTGACCGTGAACTCAAGAGTTACGGAGGAGCCGCGAGCGGGGTCGTGCTGCCGGTTGATGCTCTCGCGGAGGTAGGTCTCGTATGCCTTGCCGCCTCGGCCGCTGCATCGGGCCCGCGGTCCGTACAGAACGAGTTGGATGGCGTCGAGGAGCGTCGTCTTGCCACAGCCGTTGAGGCCACCGATCAGAATGATCGGCTTGTTCTTCTTCACCGTGAGATCAAGCGTCTGCTTGCCCCGGTACGCCCCGAATTCCTCGAGAGTAATGTTATGCAGGAGCATTGATGCCGGTCTCTTCGTCCAGGGTCGGGCTGGTCACGAGGTCCTCGCGCCATTTCTTCTTCTGCTGTGCGAACGAGGCGGCATCTTCACTGTCCTCGTAGTATCCGCGCTTCACGGCCTCTTCCAAAGCCTGGAAGAGACCCGATCGGCGCGTCATGGTGCGGTACTTCCGCTCTACCGAGAGCAGCTCTCGCACCATGTCGTAGTGAACCTGGTCGTCCCCGCAGATGTCCTTGAGGATTTTCATCTCGTCGGCGCCCATGACGAGTTGCTCGTCCAAGGGGCCGCCCGGGAACTCCTCCCCGGTGGCTTTCCGGTAGATGCCCGGCAGTGTGTCCTCGATCTCATGCTTGTCGAAGACCCAGATCCGACGAATCTCGTGTAGCTCCGCGAGAGTGATCAGCTCGATGTGTCGGATGTGCTCAGGGGCCCTACTCCGGATTGCTGTCTGAGCCTCCAGCAACTCACGCAGCCACTGTTCCCGGTAGGACTGCAGGTACGGGCCGTGAATGGGCGCGTCATGGAACAGCATCACCTTGCCGTTCATTCGCCGGAAATCACGGGCCGGCTTGTCCGAGCGTGGGAAGGGCAGCTTCTTGCCGGCCTGGTAGTTGGGGTCTTCGGGGGACTCCACGAAGCCGAAGGGCGAGTCCAGCTTGTTGCGGAGGTCGAGGAGGGGGAGCATCCACTCCTTCTCCTCGTCGTTCTGGATCATCGCCGTCATGGACTTGTCCTGCTCGACGAGTGTGCAAGTCCAGCAGCCGAAGCGGCTGGAGCCGCAGGACGGCGTCGTGGAGTCGACGACCAGGGGGCACTCACCGTCGGCGGAGGCCCCCTGGTACATCGTCAGCAGGTCGGTGTTGTCGTAGCCCCACGGGTTGGACCTCTGCATGAGGTACTCCCAGACGTCGTCGTTCGACCAGTCCTCGATGGGGCTGTAGACGAGGGAGTTGGGGAGGTTGCCGTTGGGGGAGAGACGGTCGCGGACGCGCCGCTTCTCGTGCTTCTCCATGGTGCGCGCACGGGCCTGGCTCTCGGCCTTGCGTGTTCCGAGGACCATGATCGCCTCGCCGTGCTCTTCCACCACGCTCCGAATGAAGGCGTTGGACGGTTTGATTTTGAGCCGTTCGGTGCACCAGCGGAACTTGGGGCGTGGCGCTGGGTAGCCGCGGCCGATCAGGTTCACCCAGAAGGTGTCCTTGATCTGCGGTGTCAGCCGATGAGGTTCGACAGGCAGGCCTTGCTCCTTCGCGGCCCGCTCCATGGTCTCCAAGGAGGTGGTGACCCAAGCGGCGACGACCGGGTTTTCGACGAGAGTGTCCGTGCTGATGACGTGCACCGTCTTGGTGAGCTTCTCCGCCGGCAACTCCTTGAGTGCCGACCACACGAGCTGCAGGACGGCTGTCGAGTCCTTGCCGCCGCTGTAGCCGATCACCCAGGGAACCTCATCGGCAGTGTAGAGCTCGCGGACTTCCTCGGCGAGCTGCGTCACCACCTCATCCATGGATCGGCCGTCGAATGGCAGCCGCCTGGTGATGGGCATGCCGAGAGGCAGAGGAGTGTTCATGCGTCGCCTCGCAGATATGCGTCTTCCACCCGCTGCTCCTCGGGGCTCAACCCCAGGCCCAGGTGGTGACGCAAGTAGTTGACGGTAAGGGTCACGTTTTGATGGCTCTTGGAGACGCGGCCGCCGACGATGGCGCGTCCTTCCCAGTCACTGTTGGAGCGCGACCAGTCCACTCTCTTCAAAGGGACCAACTGCTTCTTCCACCTGGCCCTGGCCGTGGATTCCCGCAGCAGAGAGTTGCCGATCCTGCCCAGTGCATGCAGTGCGATGCCGTGACTGTGAATGAAGTCTCGCCGGACCTCCATGGCAGCGAGCTTCCGCTCTCGTACCAGCGCCCACTCAGGCATGTGCTGATCGATGGCCTCCCAGTACGCCTGAGCGAGTTCGGCAGCCACATCGACAGACTTCAACTCCAGCCCTTTGAGCAACGCCTGAGTGCCGTAGTAAAGGGCGCTCAGGGTGAACATCATGCGGGAGCGGGGTGAGAGGTTGCTCTTCTCCATCTCGACACACCCCTTGAAGATCGGGGATCGGCCGACCATGGTTCGTACCACCTGCGACGAGAGGTCTCGATGGTCATAGAGGACGCCGATGGACCGAGCAGGACGAACCGCATGGCGGTTGAGGTCCGCGAACATCTGCTGCGACCGTTCCAGCCCGGAGTCGTGGAAGAAGACCACTGCGATGGTCTCGTCTCCCAAGTTGGGGTTCTCCTTGAGCGCCAACTCGATGGCAGCACGCCGGTGCTGTCCGTCGTTGATCAGGAAACGGGCGTCCATCGGGATCCGGAGATTTCCTGTACGGAACCCCGATCCCTCGGCGCTGTGACCCTCGAAGATCATTTTTCCGTCGACGGATGCAGTGAGCGCGCTGAAGACGTAGTCATGGGGGTTGTCGAGGATGTACTTGGTCAGAGCCGGCAGGCGCCCCTTGTTGAGGACCCTCTGTGCGCGCAGTTCAGCCGGCAACTCCTCCTCATCGAAGATGAAGATCTTCGGGATGAGGCGTAGCGGACACATCGAGACGTAGAACTCTCGCCCCGCCTGGATGCCTCGGATGGAGGGAAACGTGTACTCGAACCCCGACGGTACACGGGGTGCGATCACGGTCGCTGTCGTCACGGGCTTGCTCTCCACTTCGGAAGTTTAACGTACATGCATACCCGCTCCACCGTCTCGGCGGGCTCTGCAAGCAGTCCCCGACACCCTTGCCTCCATATGGCGGGGCGGGATGATCTCGTGCGCTACGAGCGTTGGTGACGTACGTCTGCGTCACGCTGGAGGTGATCACATACTGCGTGTACGTTAACGGCATAACGTGACCACGGTCACGCTTTGACAAACATAGCGGCAAGGGATGACATGCGAGAGGGTGGCGCTTGTGGTGGCGTATCTAGATGTGGCGGCAACGACCCGGGTCGACTCCCGAGTCGCCGAGGTGGTCCTCCACTGGATGACGGAGGACTTCGGCAACGCCGGAAGCCGTACGCATGACTACGGGACGCGCGCCAAGAAGGCGGTCCAGGAGGCGCGGACTTACCTGGCTCAGACCGTCGGCGCCCGCCCCGAAGAGCTCATCTTCACCAGCGGTGCCACGGAGTCCAACAACATCGCGTTGCTCGGGCTCGCCGCTTTCGGAGAGCGTGAGGGACGCCGCCACATCATCACCTCTGCCATCGAACACAAGGCAGTCCTCGAACCTCTCACGCACTTGCAGAGCAAGAGCTTCGAGGTGGACTTTCTCGAGCCTGGCCCGTCAGGCCGGATCTCCACCGAGGCCGTGATGGAGAAGCTGCGCCCGGACACCCTTCTTGTCTCGTTGATGCACGTGAACAACGAGACCGGTGTGATCCAGCCTGTCGCCGAGCTGGCGGAGAAGCTCCGGGAGACCTCCACCTACTTCCACGTGGACGCGGCCCAGGGATATGGGAAGATCGCGGAGGACCTTCGCGCCCCCATCGACATGATCAGCATCAGCGGTCACAAGGTCGGGGCACCCAAGGGCATCGGCGCCCTGGTACTCCGACGCCGCGGGTGGGACAGGGTCCCCCTGGAGCCGATCATGTTCGGTGGCGGCCAGGAGAGAAAACTGCGCCCGGGCACCCTGCCTGTTCCTCTGATCATGGGTCTGTACGAGGCTTCCCGTGTGTTCCACGAGGGACACGACCGGTGGAAGCGCGACGCCCTAGTCGTACGGGAGCGACTCCTCACCGCACTGAGCAAGACCCGGTTCCGCATCAACGGTGATCCGGATCACTCTGTACCGCACATCCTCAATGTCACCTTCGACGATCTGAACGCGGAGGCGTTGATCGTCAGGCTCAAGGACCAGGTGGCTGTCGCCACGGGTTCGGCCTGCACCAGCGCCTCGTACACCCCGAGCCATGTGCTGATGGCGATGAACCTTCCCGAGAAGGTCGCGTCGAACGGGCTGCGGTTCTCGTGGCACCCGAGTCAGGTGGAGGACTTCGACCCCACCGGGGTCGTCGAAACGGTGCTGCGCATGCAGCCCGCCGCTTCCTGACGGGCGCGCTCAGTCGGCTGCGCGGCGCACCAGGCGGTGCCCGCGCAGCTCGCGCCCGCATCGAACGAGTTCTGCCTCCCAGCCGTTCTCCGTACCGATCAGGTGGGGATGCTCGTAGAGTCCGGCTCTCATCTCCGACTCGGTCAGCCGGCGGTAGCGAGGCGCGTCCGGATCGTCCGGTGCAAGGAACTCGTGCTTGCGGTGGAGCAGTGGGCGGTTCTGCGACTTCTCGTAGGACATGTGCGATGTCTCCAGTGTCTGGAGATCCACCATGTACGAGGACCGGATCTTCGGGTGCGGGTCCTCGTCGAATTCCGGGTAGTCCAGCCAGGAGACCGCCCGGCCCTGGTGCTTGAGCTTCGCGACCGACCACTCCTCCGGGCGACCCGCCGCGATTGACGCGCAGTGTTCGTAGAGTCGGAGGATCGTCGGCATACGGTCAAGGGCCCGCCGGTGCACGTACAAGGCCGTAGGGGTCAGCTTGCCCACCTGGGAGGCGTTCATCGCGCCCCGCACGTAGCCGTCGTCCCGGAGTTTGAGCAGCAACCGGTCGGCGCGCATGCAAGCCTCCTTGTAGGAGGAGAAGAACGCCCGGACGTCTATCTGCATGCTGATGGGCAGGCTGCTGAACGGCCCACGGCCGTTGAACAGTTCGACCGCCAGGTACAGCAGAGTGTTGAGCGTGGAGCGCTTGCCCCCGTCCTCGACCTTGTGGGGATCCGCGGTCTCTCGGACCAGACGCTTCACCTCGTTCGGCTTGAGGTGCGCGAGCAACTCGGCCGTCGCCCGAGGCATTTCCTCAATGCGCGGCGGGCGGCCCCGGCGCTCGACGAAGTCGACCAAGGCCGCGATGGCCGAGGTCGTGTCTTCGGAAGCCAGCCACTCGGCGTCCGGGACGATGCGCTGGGTCAAGTAGGCGAGCCGTGCCGTCTCGTCCTTGAAGGCGTAGACGACGCCAGGAGCCGCTGCGACCACTCGGGCGCCCGTGACTTCCTCGACATACGAGCGCAGCTCACTTGACCCGTACAGATGCTGGAAGGTCTGCCTGCTGGTCAGGAGACCATCGCCGAATGCCTCACCTTTGACCTTCGACTTCTCCCAAGTGAGCCGGGCCGAGACGATCAGCAGGGCGTCTGCCAGTTCCCAGGCGCGCCGTAGAGTGTCCCGTCTCTCGGCGGGGTCCTCGATGACGTTCAGAACGTAGGTGAGGAGGACGACTGAGGCGGGTTCCGCCTTGGGCTCAGGTTTGTAGTACGGGTCCCATCCGGTGACCCTGCAGTCGAGTTGCTCCAAGGCGCGCACGTCACCGCCGCGGCCGCAGCCGTAGTCCAAGATCGTGCGGTCACTGCCCAGTTGGCGATCCGTGAGCGCTTTGCGTGCCGGTACAGACAAGGTCGTCCGCCCGATGGCGGTACGCCGACGATCGCTGTTCCAAGTCTCGAGCATGCGAACCTACTGTGACTCTATGTCAGCTCAATGACGCCCGACGGGGTGGTGCACTCCTAGCGCAACTCCCTTGATGTCCGAGGCTGGTGGCAGTATGTCAGGCATGCGCTCCAGGTCACCTTCGCAGCCCGATCATGCTTCCTCACCGTTCATGACTCCAGGGCAGCTCATAGCACATCACGTCTACCAGGCTCTCCTCGCCCACAATGGTGAACCTGTTGAGATCGACCGCATCTTGAACGAGCTGGATAGCGACCAGGCCACCACGCCACTGACCAGTGATCAGCTAATTGAAGCCTTGTCGCGAGACGATGAACTTCGCTCCGCTCGCGGATATCGCCAGCGTTTTGCTGTCTCAGCTGAATCAATCCGCCTTCGCTCCCCCCGCAATAAGGCGGAAGAAGCTATCGAGAAAGCTAACGGGCAAGTGAAGGAGCAACTTATTGAAAGCATCATGGATATGACCCCAGAAGTTTTTGAGCATCTCGTTGCCGAGCTGTTCACGGCCATGAAATATGAAGACGTAAGGGTGACTGGAAGATCCAGAGATGGAGGCGTTGATGTTCATGCGACGCTCGTCGCTGGCGGTGTAATCTCTGTGCCAACCGCCATCCAGGTGAAGCGGTGGAAAAAATCGGTCAGGGTAAATGAGATCAGGCAGCTAAGGGGCACCCTTCATCCAGGCATGCAGGGGATTATTGTAACGACAGGAAATTATACAAGGGATGCTCTACGTGAAGCGTTGGGTAACGCGCTCACGCCGATTCATCTCATCGACGGTGCACTGCTGGCTGATCTCCTTACGGAGTTTGGAATTGGCGTTCAGGCTTCACGACTTTCCTTGTTGTCTCTGAGTCAGGAAGCATTGGATACGATCCATGAGAGAGTCGCGAAGGGTGCTGCGACAATATCGCTTGGTGGCGTCGAACTGAAGCCAAGTTATTACATCGACAAGGCTCCCTCCAGTGACGGGAGGACGCTTCTTGAATGCATAATCGTTATGACTGATCTCGCAAAAGGTCAGCCTGCCTTGGAGTGCTACATTGCAAGGTTCCAAGAGGCGTTCCCGCGTATCACGCGGGAAGATGAAGCGCGTAGACGGTCCCGCGTCCTTACATCCCTTGGGCTTGCGGAGATTGAGAATGGCCACATGGTTCTTACCCTGGCGGGGAGGAATTTTCTCGACGCTCCAAGCGCACAATTCCTCGTTGATCTCCTTATTGCGAGAATTGTGGGAGCGCGGGAAATAATGCAATTGCGCTCTTCTCGTACGAGGCAGGAGTTGCGCAGCGGTTTGGAGATTTCGCCGCCCGAAGGGCTTACGCCCACACAGGCGAAACTGATTGAGGCGTGGCTGTATGCTCTGGGTGCGTAGCGCTTGATTCGGAGATCCCTCGGCGGTGTCGAAGGATTGATCTTGGAATTCTTGCTTTCGCTTAGCGGTCGACCGTGGGGCGTGATTGTGGAATGCCTCGTGGAATGCCGTCGCTTATGATGTTCATTAATTGTTGAGCAATTCACCTTCTGACGCAAATCGCAAGAAAGCCGACCATCGCTCGTGGCTGACGGCGAAGTGCGGGCGGGTAACATCTTTAGAGTCTCGTACGCGCACGCCCTGCTCGGTGACGGCTACCTCCACGCAGCTATCGCCTTGGCTACCGCTGTAGCTGGATTTGAACCACGCCAGTGTCGACTGTGCGTTCATTTCTCTCCCCGGAGTCGCTCCAGCAGACCCCGCGAGTCCTTGGCGTTCAGGGCCTGCGACCGCAGTGTGTCATAGCGCTGGCAGAGGAGACTCACCTCTTTCAAGTCGGAGATGAGTCGGCCGTTCTGCTGCCCCTCGGAGTACGCGAGCCGTTGCCCCTTCGGGGTCTCGACCAACTGCAACGGCCCGTCCAGGCAGGCGTGCAGCCCCGCTTCAAGCGGCACGATCTGCAGCGTCACGTTCCGCAGCGCGCTCAACTCCAGGACGTGATCGAGTAGTTGTCGCATCTGTTCCGGGCTTCCGAACCGGCGTCGGAACACGTGCTCCTCGACGATGAAGCTGAACGGAATCGTCGGCCGCTCGAAGAGCATGCGTTGCCGCTCCATCCGCCGGGCCATGTAGTTCTCCAGCAGGCTGTCCGGCGCCACCGGCACGGTGCCCTCGAAGACCGCCCGCGCGTACCCCTCCGCCTGCAGGAGCCCGGGGACCAGCCGGCACTCGTACGTGCCCAGGCTGACGGCGGTCTGCTCCAGACGTGCCCATTGCCGGAACCAGGCGGCCAGCCCGACATCGCCGCGGCCTCTCGTCACGTGCTTCGACGCCTTGCGTAGCGCGCCCGTGTTGCCCAGGGCCTCCTCGGAGCGCTCGACCAGGGCGATGTCGGGCATCCTCCGGCCCAACTCCACCGACTCCACCGTGTGTTTGGAGAAGCTCACCATGTCGGCGAACTCGGCCCTGCTGTAGCCGGCGTGCTCGCGAAGGGCCTGCATCACCGCGCCGAACGTCCGCAGGCTGTCCGAGGGGTCAGGCTCCCGGGCCGCCTCACCGCACGACCGGTTCTCCTCATCGATCACATAGCCGTCGGCCATCCACGACCACCTCCGGTTCCGTACCCGCGCTCTCTGCCCAGCCCCCACCCGGCAGTGCTCAGCATGACGTACGCGGGACCGTACTTTCGACAGAAAGTGTCCGTACGTTGACGCTGCGTACGGGGCGCGGCTCTGGAGAACGTCGGCACACGTCCGGCACCGTGACTGCATGAGCGCTACCAAGACCACAGCCCCGCCGGGGGCATGTGCCTTCACCCAACTCCTGTCCCCCACGCGGCGCGGAGCCCGTCTCGCGCGTCTGCTCGCGGTCGGTCAGCTCCGGGCGTGGCTGGTGTCACCCGACGTCATTGAGCGGGCCGAGCTGGTCGTAGGGGAGCTCGCGGCCAACGCGGCGCTGCACGGTCACGTCACGGGCCGCAACTTCCGGCTCGCCCTGACGCTGGACGCCGTGGCCGGGGTGCTGCGGATCGCCGTCACCGATGCCGAGGGGGAGGCCGGAGCCGCGCGCGGATGCCGAGGCGGACCCGAGCGCCGAGTCCGGCCGGGGCTTGCTCCTGGTCGCTGCTCTCGCCGATCGTTGGGGCGTCGAGCCATATCCACCCGGGGGTAAAACGGTGTGGGCGGAGTGCGTACTTGATCCGGGAGCAGCTCCTCGGTGATGGGCGCGGCTGAGGTCCTCTCGACCGAGCACGGGTGAACGTGCCGCCGGAGTGCACCGACGAGCTGCTCCAGGACGTGGTGCGGATCTCCGCCGACTGGAGCGCGCTGGTGCTGCGGCAGGGAGCCGCGTTCCTGGGCCACCGGGCCGACACCGGGGACGGCGACTTCTACGGGTTCGCGGCGCTGCACTTCCGCACGGTCTACCTCGACGCCCTGCTGCTGGGGATGCTGCAGCGGGACCACATCGACATACTGACGGACCAGCTCTCCGAGGTCTTCGACGCCGGGGGCCTCGCGGGACGGGTCGCGGCGCTCGAGCGGAACATCGCGGTGTTCCGCAGTACGTACTGGCGGCAGCACCTCACCGCGCACGGCCCGGCGAACGACCTCCTGCTGGCCTTCCAGCGGCAGCACCGGCTGCCGGAGCGGTTCGCCGAGATTTTCGCCGAGGCCGCCGACTACAGCCGGCTCGTCCAGACCCGCGAGAGCCAGCAGATCAGCGGCGCCCTCGGCGTCCTCACCGTCCTGGGACTCCCGCTCGGCACGGCCCTGGGCGTTCTCCAGGTGCTCGACGACAAGTCGCTCGCGCACCTGCTCATCGCGCTCGGCGCGTCCGTCGCCGCCACGGCGGGGGCGCTGACCACGCGGTACGGGCGGCTCGTGTTGGCGTCACTGCGGGGAGGGGATGGCTCAGGCGTGACCCGCGGCTCCTGATCCGTCCGTGGCGAGCAAAGACATGATCACTCATGCGTGAGTGGTTGCCGGTAGCGTGTCCCACGAGAGTCGAGCGAGCCCACGGGCGAGAGCCTGGTGGGCACCACGGAGGGACGATGCTGACACGGCTTGAAGTCCACGGGTTCAAGAACCTCCTGGAACTGTCCATCGACTTCGGTCCCTTCACCTGCATCGCCGGCGAGAACGGAACCGGGAAGTCGAACGTCTTCGACGCCATCCAGTTCCTGTCGCTTCTCGCCGACCGCTCGATGATGGAGGCGGCGCAGGAAGTACGCGGAGTGCATGGTGAGCGGCACGGTGACCCGCGTGATCTGTTCTGGAAGGGCTTCGCGCCGGGGCGGCATCGGATGTTCTTCGCCGCGGAAATGATCGTGCCGACCGAGATCGAGGACGACTTCGGGCGTGCCGCCAAGCCGACCACGTCGTTCCTGCGCTACGAGCTGGAGATCGGGTATCAGAAGCCGGCCGGACTCGACCGCTTCGGGCGGCTGTCCCTCCTGCGCGAGACGCTGCGGCACATCACCAAGGGCGCGGCCAAGAACCACTTGAAGTTCCCGCACAACGCCGCGCAGTTCCGCAACCACGTCATCATCGGTCACCGAAGCGGTGCGCCGTACATCTCGACCGATGTCGACACTTTGTCCGGGGAACCCATCGTCAAGATCCACCAGGACGGTGGCAGCCGTGGTCAGCCGAAGCCGGCCGCGGCCTCCCGCGCTCCCGCCACCGTCGTCTCCACCATCACCTCCAGTGACGACCCGACGATCCTCGCCGCCCGCCGGGAGATGGAGTCGTGGCGGCGCCTGGCACTGGAACCCTCCGCCCTGCGGAGCGCCGACCGCTACATGGACCCTCAGTCCATGGATGCCGACGGATCTCACCTGCCTGCGGCCCTGTACCGGGTCGCGCACACGGTGCGGGACGGCGACCCTGACCAGGTGTACGCCCGGGTCGCGGGCCGTCTTTCGGACCTGACCGGTGTACGGATCCGAACACTCGGGGTCGACCAGGACGAAGTGCGTCAACTCCTCACGGTCCAGGTGGGGGAGGCCGACGGGACGAAGCTTCCCGCGCGCAGCCTCTCGGAAGGCACCCTGCGCTTCCTTGCCCTCTGCGTCCTGCTGGAGGACCCCAGCGTCCGCGGAATGGTCTGCATGGAGGAACCGGAGAACGGCATTCACCCCGCCAACCTCAACCCCATGGTCGAGCTGATCCAGGAGCTGGCCGTGGATGCCAGGCTGCAGCCGGGCGAGGACAATCCGTTCCGTCAGGTGCTGATCAACACCCACTCGCCCGGCGTGGTGCAACTCGTCTCCCGCAACGATCTGCTGTTCGCGGACACGGCCCTGGTGCGGGCCGAGGGCGGCCACGTCGCACGTGCACTGCGATTGCGGCCTCTGAAGGACACCTGGCGGGTCGCCGACGGGCGCAAGGACTACGTGACCAAGGCCGACATCCTTCCCTACCTGACCACCCCTCCGGGTGCGCAGACCACTCTGGGCACGGAGGAGGCGGCTTGACTCTGCGCGTCCTCTTCACCGGAGAGGGCACCAGTGACGACGGTCTGGTGCCGCACATCGAGTCGGTGGCCGCCGATGCGGGCATCCAGGCACTCGTCACCTCGCCCGACCTGGGGCGCCTCGGTCTGGCGAACTGCCACGCGGTGCCGGACAAGCTGCGCGCCCTTCGTCAGCTCGGGGGAGGGTACGACCTCGTCATCGTCCACCGTGACGCCGACCGGGAGACGACCGAGGCGCGGCGGCGGGAAATCGCGGCAGCGGTGGAGGCGGAGTGGCCGGATCACCCGCACATCGCGGTCGTGCCGGTGCGTGCGCTGGAGGCGTGGCTGCTCCTCGACGAGCAGGCGATCCGCCGTGTTGCCGAGAACCCGAATGGAAAGATGCCCCTGCAGCTTCCTCGTGGCACGGCGGCGGAGCGGATCGCGGACCCCAAGAAACTGCTCCAGGAGACCTTGGCCGAGGCAAGCGGCGCCCATGGCCGCCGGATGGCCACGTTCAGGAGCCGTTTCCCACGGCACCGCCACAAGTTGCTCGAGTCACTGGATCCATTCGGCCCGGTGAACCGGCTGCCATCCTGGCAGAACTTCATCAGCGATTTGAAGGCCGCGCTGCGTTCCAGCGCCGGGTGAGCCATATCGACATGCTGACGGATGAATTCGCCGAGGTCTTCGACGCCGGGGGTCTCTCGGGCGGTCGCGCACCTGCTCATCGCACTCGGCGTGTCCGTCGCGGCCACGGCGGGGGCGCTCACAATCCGCAGGGCCATGCTCACAGGACCGGGACGGCGGTCCGGTCGTCGGTGTGCAGCAGGTAGTCGCCGGGATTCAGGCTCACGACGGCGCGGGCGGGGGAGGTCCAGTACCGGGCGTTGCACTCGGCGAACGTTTCCGGGGCCGTCGTAGGAGATCCCCCCGGACCCCGTGGCCGCCGAACGCGTCTGTGGCCGTCCGAGAAGGGACGGCCACAGGGTCTGCGCAGTCATATGCGCGGTATGTTGCTTGCTGAGTCCGATCTTGCCGAGAATGACTACGGTCGGTCAAGTCGACAGCACGCTGGGTGGCGCTGGTTCGGGTTGTGCGTGGCCCGGCGGGCCGCCGCCCACGCGATCCGCGAAGGCGACGCCTCGGGGCGGACGCGCGTCCAGAAAGACACCAGTCGTCGGATGTGGCGGTTACTTCGAAACGCGGTGGTACTCGGTCGGCCAACGCCACAGGGCTATGCCCAGACACAGGAACGCTGCGGTACCGGTCAGTGCCGACCACGCCCAGGCCATGCTGGCCTCACCAGCGGTTTCGGCCATCTCTTCGACGCAGGAATCCATGAAGGGGCAGTCAGGCGCGATGGTGCTCGCGATGATGGCCAGTACGACCGATATGGCGGCGAAGATACTGAAGAGACTTATCCAACCTCCCACGTCTCCACGGGACTTGGCGATGTCCCAGTGGGCGCGTATGGCGATGTAAGCGACATCTGATTGGACAGGAGCGGCGGGCAGTGGGGCGCCGGGAGGCGTGGTGCTGTCGGACATGGAGAGGTCCCCTCGAGTAGTGAAGGTCTGAACGGGAAGGTCAGTGCGAGTTCAACCTTCAGGGAGACGCCAACGCTATTCGGGCATCGTGATCTTGCGGAAGCGTTTTGCGGAGCGACTGTCAGGCGCTCTGGCCGGCGGGGCCGAGGTCAGGCGTTCGTGCCCTCCGGCGCCCGGCGCCGCCGCGCGGCCGGGCGGGTGTCGAGGTGGGTGATGACGTGCTGGTGGAAGCGGTCGACGGCCTCGTCGACGCTGCGGATGAAGCCGGACTCGGCGTTGCCCCGGCTCATCGGGGTCGTCCTCCGGGCTGCCGTCGATGTCGAGACCGAAGTCGGTGGCCAGGCCGCCGAGATCGTAGGTCTCCTCGTCGGTGACGAACGGTTCTTCCCGTACCCGGTAGGCGAGGGCGATGCGGTGGATGCCCTCACGGATGATCTCGGCCTCGGACTTTCCGACCCGGGCGGCGGCCTCCTTGATCAGCTTCAGATCGCTGTCCTCGGCGTAGACGCTCGTGTGCTTCAGTGCCACACCGTGATGGTACGGATCCGGTACCAGTCGTCCTGGTGGCTGCGGGCCGCCGTACGGGTTCGAGCGTTGCTCAGTGGTCGTCCGTCCAGAGCCGGAACGAGGTGTGCCCCGACAGCGGCCGTAGGGCACGGAAATGGCGGCGGTCCAGGGTCAGAATGGTATCCGTGCTGTACTCGGCGGCCATGACGACGTTCATGGTGTCCGTCAGGCCGATCTGCGGGTGGCGGCGCATGATTACTACTGCGGTGGACAGATGCGGTTCGATCTCGGGCACGGCGTATCGCCGTACAGCCACGCGGTCACGGATGTGGGCCAGCGCGTCGCACGCGGCACGGGGCCCGATCCTTGTGGTCAGCAGATGGTCCAGCTCGGCCAGCACCAGGGGCGTCACCACGAGATGGGTCGCGGAGGACACCGCTTCGCGGCAGCGTCGGTGCTCCGTGTCGGTACCGTCGTAGTACCGAACAGTCCCGACGTGTCGGCGATCAGTACCGTCACGCCCCGAAACCTTCCAAGGAGTCGCCCCGCCCCGCTGGCCAGTCCACGGGTGACTCGCTGTGGAACACCGGAGCATCGGGGTCCTCGCCCATGGGGTCCGTCGGATATGGGGAAACAGGGGCGTCCTTGCCGGACACCGGGGACAGTATGGCGACGGGCCGCCCGTTCTTGGTCACCGTGATGCTCTCGCCCCGCTCCGCGGCGGCGAGGATCTTTGAGGCGTTCTGGTTGAATTCGTAGGCTGTTGTCTCCATGTAGTGCAAAGTAGTACTGCATGGCGCTGCGTAGCACCGCGTAGTACACGGTGCGGCACAGTGTGCGTGAGGGGGTGCGGGTGTGCCCCGGGCGCAGGACGGGCTGGACCACTGCTCGCCTTCTGGTCGCCGTGCCGCCCGTTAGCGGATCTTGAGGGTGATCGTGGAGCCCTTGGGGGCCTTGTCGCCCGCGGAGGGGGACTGGGACTTCACGGTGTCGCGGAAGATGCCGAGGAGGCCGCGGTCCTCGTCGACCTCGAAGCCGGCCGCCTCGAGGGTCTCCGTCGCCTCGTCGACGCTCTGCCCGACCACGTCGGGGACCTCGACCATCTCGGGCCCCTTGGAGAGGGTGAGCGTCACCGTGTCGCCCTCACCCGCGCGGCCCCCCGGCTCCGGGGTCTGCCGCGCGACCTGACCGCGCTCGTGCGAGGAGTGGACCTCCTCGGAGCCGATCCGGACCTTCAGTCCGGCCGCCTCCAGCTCCGCGCGGGCCTCGTCCAGCTCGGACCCCGTGACGTCCGGGACGTCCACCGGCGCGCCCTTGCTGACCACCAGCGCCACCGCCGTGCCGGCCCGCCGCTCGGCCCCGGCGGCCGGCTCCGTGCCGATGACCGAGCCCTGCGGGACGTCCTCGCTGAACGCGCGCGTCACCATGCCCGGCTCGAGCCCCTGGTCCTCCAGCGCCTTGCGCGCCTGGTCCAGCGGACGGCCCTCCAGCGAGGGAACCTTCACCACCTCGGGCCCCGAGGAGATCACCAGCGACACCCCCGCGCCGCCGCGCACCCGGTCGCCGGCCGCCGGGTCCGTGCCGATCACCGAGCCCCGCTCGACCGTGTCGCTGAACCGGCGGGAGACGTCGCCCACCTCCAGCCCGGCGTCCGCCAGCCGCTCCCGGGCCTGCGCCTCGGTCTTGGCGAGCAGCGGCGGGACCTCGGTGAACTGTCCGGAGTTGATGTACCAGACACCGCCGCCGAGGCCGAGCACCAGCAGCAGCCCCAGCACCAGCGCCAGCGGCCTGCGCCCGGCCAGGACGCCCCGGCGGGAGGAGGAACGGGAGAGGCCGCCCGTCTCCAGCCGCGTGGTGCGGTGGACGACGGCCGTGGCCTCGTCGCCGTCGACCGGCAGCGGCCGTCGCACGACGGGGCGGGAGATCACCGACGTGCGGTCCTCGGAACGGTCGTGCTCCTCGGCGCGCGCCATCGGCGGCACGGCGT
>NZ_JACADT010000130.1:0-9276 GCF_013421635.1 Streptomyces sp. UH6
GCCGGGGGGTGGCCCCACTCGGCGAGCCGGCGCACCGCGCAGTGCCGCGCCTGCCGGGCCCCGCGGGGCGATGACCTGAACTGGGCGGCGAAGACCCGGGGTTCCGGGTCCCCGGCGCCCCCGGCCACCGGCGCGTACCGCTCGGGTGCACGTCGCCGGGGGATGTCGTTGGAGCTGGTCGTATCTGTGAGCACGGCCTATCCGTATCCCGCCCCGGGGGCGTTGACGCATCGGAGGGTGAAGGAATCGTGACCTTCCGTATACCTATGCGTCCCTGCCCGCTACCCACAGTCGCAGATGGGGAGAAAACGGATCATGACTGCCGGTCGGGCGGGAGGGCGGCGAAGGCCGTCCTCCCGCTCGGGCCGTCCTCCCGCCCGGGCCGGTCAGTCCGCCGCCGGCAGGTGCCGCGCCGCGAAGTCCAGTTCCAGCCGGACCTGCTTGATCCGCTCGTCGACCACCAGGGAGCCGTGGCCCGCGTCGTAGCGGTAGACCTCGTGGACCGCGCCGCGCGCCTCCAGGCGCTTGACGTAGTTCTCGACCTGCCGGATCGGGCACCGCGGGTCGTTGACCCCGGCGGAGAGGTACACCGGCGCCTTCACCTGGTCCACGTAGGTGATCGGGGACGACGCCTCGAAGCGCTCCGGGACCTCCTCCGGGGTGCCGCCCAGGAGGGTGCGGTCCATCGCCTTCAGGGCCTCCATCTCGTCGTGGTACGCCGTCACGTAGTCGGCGACCGGGACGGCGGCGATGCCCAGGGCCCACGCCTCCGGCTGGGTCCCCAGGCCGAGGAGGGTGAGGTAGCCGCCCCAGGAACCGCCGGTGAGGACCAGGCGGCGGGGGTCGGCGAGACCGGAGGAGACCGCCCAGGCGCGGACCGCGGCGATGTCCTCCAGCTCGATCAGGCCGACGCGGTGCTTGAGGGCGTCCGTCCACTCCCGGCCGTAGCCGGTGGAGCCGCGGTAGTTGACCCGGACCACCGCGTACCCGTGGTCCACCCAGGCGGCCGGGCCGGCGGCGAAGGAGTCGCTGTCGTGCCAGGTGGGACCGCCGTGGATCTCGAAGACGGTGGGCAGCGGGCCGCTCGCGCCGGCCGGCTTCTGCACCAGGGCGTGGATGCGGCCGCCGGGGCCCTCCACCCAGACGTCCTCCACCGGCACCGACGCCGGGGCCTTCATGCCGGGCGGGTCCAGCACCACACGGCCGGAGGTGGAACGCACCGCCGGCGGCTCCGCGGCGGAGGACCACAGGTACTCCACGCTGCCGTCCGGGCGGGCGGTGGCTCCGGAGACGGTGCCGGGCGGGGTGGCGATCTCCTGGAGGGAGCGGGTCGCCAGGTCGAGGCGGAACAGCTCGCTGCGGGCCTCGAAGCTGTGCGCGATCAGCAGGCCGGAGCCGTCCGGGTACCACTCGGCGCTCACGTCGCCGGGCAGCTCCAGGGCCAGGTCGGTCTCCTCGCCGGTGGCGACGTCCCAGACCATGGGCTCCCAGCGGCCCCGGCGCTGGTGACCGACCAGGAGACGGGTGTCGCCGTCGACCGGGGCGAAGCCGAGGACCTCCAGGCCCAGCTCCACGGTGCCGCCCTTGGTGTCGTCGAGCTCCGCGACGGTGCTGCCGTCGGGGCGCAGCACGCGCAGGGCGGAGTGCATGGCGTCGCCGTGCTCGGTGTGCTCGACGGCGATCAGCGAGCCGTCGTGGGAGAGGTCGCCGACTCCGGCGGACTCGGTGTGGCGGTAGATCTCGACCGTCTCCTCGCCGGTGCGAGCGAGGTGGACGGTGGTGCCCTCCTCGTCGACGGAGCGGCCGACGACGGCGGTGCGGCCGTCCCTGCCGAGCACGAGACCGGCGGGGTAGGAGGGCTCCAGACCGGGGACGGCCTCCTCGTCCGGGCCGCCGTGGAAGGGCTGGCGGCGCCAGACGCCGAACTCGTCGCCGTCGGTGTCGTCGAACCACCAGATCGAGGCGCCGTCCGGGGTCAGCACGCCGTCGGTGGTGCCGTTGGGGCGGTCGGTGACCTGGCGCTGGGTGCCGGTGACGCGGTCCCAGGCGTACAGCTCGTAGGTTCCTGTCGCGTTGGAGACGAACAGGGAGCGGTCCGGGGCGTCCTCCGCCCAGTCGGGCAGGGAGACCCGGGGGGCCCTGAATCGCTTCTCCCACGCCGGCATGGTCTGCGGCGTCGTCCTCGTCGGCGCGTCGGCCGGCCCGTTGCTGTCAGTCATGGCCCCATGGTGCCTGGTCGGCGGGTGACGTGCGGCCTTCCGCACCAGCCTGTGGACAACTCCCGCCAGGTACATGCCCTCCGTGTCCTTCCCCCGGACGGCGGTGGGCCGGCGGCACGGAGGGCGGAGGGTGGGGCCGGTGGGCGCACCGGTACCGTGGACGGCGTGTACCGGTTTCTGCTGACGCCCCGCTGGTGGGGGATCAACGTCTTCCTGCTGCTCGCCGTGCCGTTCTGCGTGTTCATGGGGACATGGCAGCTGGACCGGTTCGAGACCCGGGTCGACGGCCACCGCGACGCCACGGCCCGCGCCGCCGAGGACCGCGAGGCCGATCCGAGCACCGCGCGTCCGCTGGCCGAGCTGCTGCCCGTGGACAAGGAGACGGTCGGCGACCAGGCCACCGCCACCGGCCGGTACGCGGAGCAGCTGCTGGTGCCGGACCGCGAGGTGGACGAGCGGCGCGGTTACTACGTGCTGACCATGCTCCGCGCCGACGACGGCAAGGCGCTGCCAGTGGTGCGCGGCTGGCTGCCCGGCGACCCCGATCCGGCGGCCGTGCCGGCCCCGCCGGCGGGCGAGGTCACGGTGACGGGGGCGCTGCAGGTCTCCGAGGTGCCCGGCCAGAACGGCGTGCCCGCCGCGGGCGGGCTGCCCTCCGGGCAGACCGGCGCGATCAGCGCCGCCTCGCTGGTGAACCTGGTGCCGTACGAGGTGCACGACGCCTGGGTCACGCTCAACGAGGGCGACGCGGGGATGAAGACGGTGCCGCCGGCGGCCGCGCCGGACAGCGGGCTGGACCTGAAGGCGTTCCAGAACCTCGGCTACACCGGCGAGTGGTTCGTCTTCGCCGGCTTCGTGGTCTTCATGTGGTTCCGGCTGCTGCGGCGTGAGGTGGAGTTCGCCCGCGACGCCGAGCTGGGCATCCTGCCCGAGGACGGCGGTGGCACCACCACCGCCGGCGGCGACGGCGAGGCCGCCGAAGGCCTCCCGGAAACGCCGGAGCGGCGGGAATCCGCTCCCGCCGCTTCCTGAGGTCCGCTTCCTGAGGTCCGCTTCCCGGCCCCACGGGCCGGGTGCCGCCTGAGGTCCTCCCGGCCCCTCGGGCCGGGCCCGGTGTCACGCGCCCGCGAGGATGCCCGTCCGGTAGACGGTGCCCGCACAGGCTCCGGAGACGGTGACCGTGGCCGGTGTGCCGGCGCCGTCCGCGCCCTGCGGGCGGTAGGTCACGGCCACGCTGCCGTCGGTGCCCGTCTGCGAGATGCCCAGCTGCGTCGTCACGCCGTCCGCGGTGGTCTCTCCGCCCGTGGGACCGGTTCCCTTCTCCCCGGCGGTGGTGCCCTCCGTGGCGGGGGGCGTGGTGGTGCTCCCGTCGCCGCCGCCCGTCGGGCTGCCGCCGTCCGTCCCGCCCGACGTCGGCGGAACGGACGGGTCGCCGCCGGTGGGACAGGAGCCGGACGGCACCCAGGAGAAGCGGATCTCGTAGGTCGCGCCGGGACCGAGCAGCAGCCGGTCCACCTGCTGGTCGGAGTCCTGCCGGGAGACGACGATCCGGGCCGGGTCGGCCGCGCCCTGGGCGGTGGCCGAGACGGTGCCCGGGTCGCTCACCGCGCACCCCGCGATCGACGAGTTGTAGATCCGGAAGACGCCCGCGACGCTGCCGTCCGGGGCGGCCGGGGCGACCTCGGTGCCCGAGACCGTCAGCTGTCCCGCCGTACAGGCGGGCGCTCCGGCCGGGGTGCCCGCCTCGGCCCCGTCCTCGGTCCCTTCGGAGCCGGAACCCTTCGCGCCGGCGTCCTCGGTCACACCGGGCAGGCCGGGCAGTTCCCTGCCGAAGCCGCCGGCGGCGCCGGTGCTCAGGTCGTCGCCCTGGCCGCCCTGCGCCTCGGTGCGGCCCGCCACGCTGCCGGCCCGCACGTCCTCGGCGGAGCCCGCCGAGGAGACGTGCAGGGCGGTGGGGAGGGCGGTGCCGGCGAAGAGCGCCGCCGCGGCGACGCCGACCAGTGCCTGGCGCTTGCGGGCCCGCCGTGCGGGCACCGCCTGCCGGAGGTACTCGAGGGTGTGGTCCCTGGGCTGGAGGTCGTCGACGGCCTGGTGCAGCAGGCGCCGCAGCTCCGCCTCGTCCGGACCGAGCCCGGACCCGAGGCTCTGTTCGTCGGGGCGTTCGTTCACAGGTTCGTTCCCACCATGCGGTTCGTGCGGGCTGAAGTGGCTCTGGCCGTCCGGCTGTTCGGCGTCCTCCGGTAGCACAGGATGCCAGGAGTGGCGGGTCCTGCGGGCCCGGGACGGCCGTGAACGGCCAAAACCGGACCCCGGTATGCCGTCGGGTCCGGTCATGCGGTCGCTCCCATCGCGACGCGCAGGGCGGCGATGCCGCGTGATCCGTAGGCCTTCACCGAGCCGACGGATATGCCCAGCGTCTCGGCGACCTGGGCCTCGGTCATGTCGGAGAAGTACCGCAGGACCAGGACCTCGCGCTGCCGGCGCTGCAACCCCTTCATCGCCTTGATGAGGGAGTCGCGCTCCAGCTGGTCGTAGGCGCCCTCCTCGGCGCTGGCCATGTCGGGCATCGGCTTCGACAGCAGCTTCAGGCCGAGGATGCGGCGGCGCAGCGCGGAGCGGGAGAGGTTGACGACCGTCTGGCGCAGGTAGGCGAGCGTCTTCTCGGGGTCACGCACCCTGCGGCGTGCCGAGTGGACGCGGATGAACGCCTCCTGCACCACGTCCTCGCAGGAGGCGGTGTCGTCCAGGAGCAGCGCGGCGAGGCGCAGCAGCGAACGGTAGTGCTCCCGGTAGGTCGCGGTCAGGTGGTCGACCGTGGTGCCGGCCTGGGCCGCCGCCTCGGTTCCGGCGGCGGGCGACGGCAGGGCTGCGCCGTCCCCCTTCCTGGGGGCGGGGACACGTGCTCGGCGCGCCGACGGCATGGGCGCGATCACCGGCATGCCACCCGGCGTGCCGCCGGGTCTGGCGGGCCGGCGGTAAGGGCGCGGGCCGGCGCCACGCGCCGCCGCTGGGAAGTCGAGAACCTCTGCCACGCCCGTTGGACGCCCCGGCCCCCGTGAGGGTTGTACGCCCTCGCCGACCGCTTCCCGAAACTTTCCATCGCCCCGCTCTTCCCCTCACGTCCTCGACCGTCCCCCACCGCCCCGACCGTCCTCACAGCGGGAGGGCGCGGCGTCCCCGTGAACCGCACCCGGCTCCCGCTCCATGAGTCACCGGAGGGGGAAGGAGAATCTTCGGACGGAGGCCGGGGCCACGGCAAGTGCCTTCGGCCGGCCCCGCACACGTCCGACTCCGATCATATAAAGCGAACGCCCCCTGGCCAGGGGCATCTTCGCGTCGTCGGCACGGAGTCGACATGGAAAAGCCCCCTCTTCCCCGCCCGGAAGGACGAGGAGGAGGAGGCTCCCAGTTCCACCGTGGAGGGGCCGTTTTCACGGCCCGTCCACCACGGATCGCCGAACGGGTCCCGTCAGCGCCCGGTGCCGCCGTAGACGACCGCTTCGTCGCTGTCGGAGTCGAGGCCGAAGGCGGAGTGCACGGCGCGCACCGCGTCGTTGACCACGTCGGCGCGGGTGACCACCGAGATCCGGATCTCCGAGGTGGAGATCAGCTCGATGTTGACGCCGGCCCGGCTGAGCGCGTCGAAGAAGTCCGCGGTGACGCCCGGGTTGGTCTTCATGCCGGCGCCGACGAGCGAGATCTTGGCGATCTGGTCGTCGTAGCGCAGCGAGTCGAAGGCGATCGCGGTGCGCGCCTTCTCCAGCGCCTCGATGGCCTTGGGGCCGTCGGACTTCGGGAGCGTGAAGGAGATGTCCGTCAGGCCCGTGGAGGCCGCGGAGACGTTCTGCACGATCATGTCGATGTTGATCTCCGCGTCGGAGATCGCGCGGAAGATCGAGGCGGCCTCGCCCGGCTTGTCGGGCACGCCGACGACCGTGACCTTGGCCTCGGAGGTGTCATGGGCGACACCGGAGATGAGCGCCTGCTCCACCTGCTGCTCCCCTTGCTGCTGCGTCTTCTGGACGAACGGCTCGTTGCTGACCCAGGTGCCGGGCAGCCCGCTGAAGGACGACCGCACGTGGATCGGGATGTTGTAACGGCGGGCGTACTCCACACACCGGTGGAGCAGCACCTTGGACCCGGAGGAGGCCAGCTCCAGCATGTCGCCGAAGGAGATCCAGTCGAGCTTCCGGGCCTTCTTCACCACGCGCGGGTCGGCGGTGAACACGCCGTCCACGTCGGTGTAGATCTCGCAGACGTCCGCGTTCAGCGCGGCGGCGAGGGCGACGGCGGTGGTGTCGGATCCGCCGCGGCCGAGGGTGGTGATGTCCTTGGTGTCCAGGCTGACGCCCTGGAAACCGGCGACGATCGCGACGTTGCCCTCGTCCACGGAGGCCTGGATGCGCCCCGGCGTGACATCGATGATGCGCGCCTTGTTGTGGACCGAGTCGGTGATGACACCCGCCTGGCTGCCGGTGAAGCTCTGGGCCTCCTGGCCCAGGCTTTTGATCGCCATGGCCAGCAGGGCCATGGAGATCCGCTCTCCGGAGGTCAGCAGCATGTCGAGCTCGCGCCCGGCAGGGATCGGTGACACCTGCTCGGCGAGATCGATCAGCTCGTCCGTCGTGTCGCCCATCGCCGAGACGACGACAACCACCTGGTTGCCGCTCTTCTTCGTCTCCACGATCCGCTTGGCGACGCGCTTGATGCCTTCGGCATCGGCTACGGAGGAGCCTCCGTACTTCTGCACGACAAGGCCCACGTGCGCTCCTCGCTCGCTTCGTTTCTCTCCGCGCGCACAGGTGTGCGGCGGTCGATTCAGTCTAACGAGCGGCTGAAAATCCCATCCGGTCAACCGGATGATGAGATGTCCTTTTTGCGTATTGCTTCGCGTACGGCCGCCCGCAGGCGACCGGGGCGGCTCCCGCACCACCCCGGCCGAGGCGCACCTCCCCCGAACGGGTGACGGTAAACCCCTGAGCAGGCTCTACGCGCTCACTCCACCGGCCGCGCCGGCCTACTTCACGCGGCGCAGGCCCAGCGGACCGGCGATCTCCTGGACCATGACCTCGCCCGCGGCCTCCGCCAGCGCCTCCTCCTCGAGGTGCTCGTCGGTGTCCAGGCCGTCCAGCGCCTCCAGGGGCTGGTTGAGCCGGACGTGCGCCACGACGGACTGGAGCGCCCGCAGGGCCCCGGAGGCCATCGCGCCCCAGTTGGAGAGGTAGGAGAACTGCCACCACCACAGCGCCTCGGACACCCGGCCCTCGCGGTAGTGGGCCATGCCGTGCCGCAGGTCGGTGATGACTCCGGCGAGGTCGTCGGAGATCCGGGCCGGCACCGGCGCGCGCCGCGGCTGGTACGGGTCGAAGACCTCGGAGTAGACGTCGACCGGCTCCAGCATCGTGGCCAGCCGCTCGCGCAGCTCGTCCACGTCCGGCTCCGGGCCCATGTCGGGCTCGTACGGCTCGTCCGGCACGATGTCCTCGTGCGCGCCGAGACGGCCGCCGGCCAGCAGAAGCTGGGAGACCTCCAGCAGGAGGAACGGGACCGCCGAGTCCGGTTCGTCGCCCCGGGCGACCTCGGTGACCGCGACCAGGAAACTCTCGATCTGGTCGGCGATCTGGACCGCGAAGTCGCCGGGATCCAGTGCGGTGGAGTGCAGCGTCGCGTCAGACATCTAGGAGTCGTCTCCCCTCGAAGGCGCGGCCGAGGGTGACCTCGTCCGCGTATTCCAGGTCGCCGCCCACCGGGAGGCCGCTGGCCAGGCGGGTGACCCTGAGGCCCATGGGCTTGATCATCCGGGCGAGGTACGTCGCCGTGGCCTCGCCCTCCAGGTTGGGGTCGGTGGCGAGGATCAGCTCGGTGACGCTGCCGTCGGCGAGCCGCGCGAGCAGCTCGCGGATCCGCAGGTCGTCGGGGCCGACGCCCTCGATGGGACTGATGGCGCCGCCCAGGACGTGGTACCGGCCGCGGAACTCACGGGTCCGCTCGATCGCCACCACGTCCTTCGGCTCCTCCACCACGCAGATGACGGAGGGGTCGCGGCGGGGGTCACGGCAGACCGCGCACTGCTCCTCCTGCGCGACGTTCCCGCAGGTGACGCAGAAGCGGACCTTGGCCTTGACCTCCATCAGGGCCTGGGCGAGGCGGCGGACGTCCGTGGGCTCGGCCTGCAGGATGTGGAAGGCGATGCGCTGCGCGCTCTTGGGACCGACGCCGGGGAGTCTTCCCAGCTCGTCGATCAGGTCCTGGACCACGCCCTCGTACAACGCCCTGCCTGCCTTCCTCGTGGCTCCCGGTGGAGCCGCCTTCCCTGCGTACCGTAGTCGCCGCCGACCAGGTCAGAAAGGCAGACCGGGAATACCGCTGCCGCCGCCCAGACCGTCGGCCAGCGGGCCCAGCTTCTGCGACTGGAGCTGCTGGGCGTTGTCGTTGGCGGCCTTCACCGCGGCGACCACGAGATCGGCGAGGGTCTCGGTGTCCTCCGGGTCCACCGCCTTCGGGTCGATCACCAGGGCGCGCAGCTCACCGGAGCCGGTGACCGTGGCCCGGACCAGGCCGCCGCCGGCCTGTCCCTCGACCTCCGTGTTCGCCAGCTCCTCCTGGGCGCGGGCCAGATCCTGCTGCATCTTCTGGGCCTGCTGGAGCAGCTGCTGCATGTTGGGCTGGCCACCACCGGGAAACACGATTCAGCTCCCTGAACTCGCTGGGCTTGTCGGCTACGTGCATGGTGTGCGCGGTGTGCGTCGTCCTCGCGTTGCTCCTGTGGTCGTACGACACACGCCACGACACGTCTGTCCTGAGCGGGCGGAAAGATTCACCCCTCCTGAATGAGCCTACGCGGTCGACGCGGAGGGCGCGCCGTCACACTTTCGGGTGAGCGTGTCGGGGGTCCTCCACCTGATGACGGGCCACTTCCGGGGGGTTACCGGTTTCAAACCGGTGCCTGCACCACTCGTTGGGGGGTAGGAAGGTTGCCGACACCGGAGCACGCCACGTGACCACGGAGTTACGGAGCGTACCGGGCGGCGGCCGGTGGCGACCCGGGCCGTGGGGG
>NZ_JACADT010001300.1:0-1280 GCF_013421635.1 Streptomyces sp. UH6
GAGCAGACGGAGCCCGGAACGCAGGACGGCACCGCGGAGCCCGCCCTGCCGGAACCGGACCAGGTGGCCCCGGCGAACCCCGACGCCGCGCAGGGAAGCGGGGAGGAGACGATCGAGCACCAGGCGTCCCTGCTCCCCGCCTTCGACGGCGCCCCGCGGCAGGAGAGCGGCGCTTAGGACCGGGCGGGCCCCCGAAGGGCCACGGCGGTGGTCGGGAACGACCCCTGCCGTGGCCCTTCGCCGCGCACGCGCCGTCGGCGGCCCGCGCGGGACCGCATAGGCTGGGCGGATGCAGGACGAGTACCGCACAGTGGCCCGCGCGGGCGTGCACGAGACCGAGGTCAACCGCTCCCGCTTCCTGTGCAGCCTCGCCCCGGCGGCCACCGAGGAGGAGGCCCAGGCCTTCCTCGCCGCCGTCCGCAAGGAGCACGCGGACGCCACGCACAACTGCTACGCCTATGTGATCGGCGCCGACGCCTCCGTGCAGAAGGCCGGCGACGACGGCGAACCGGGCGGCACCGCGGGCGTGCCGATGCTGCAGATGCTGATGCGGCGTGACATGCGGTACGTGGTGGCCGTGGTGACCCGGTACTACGGCGGTGTGAAGCTGGGCGCGGGCGGGCTCATCCGCGCCTACGGAGGAGCGGTCGGAGAGGCCCTGGACGTCCTGGGGACCCGCACCCGGCGGCGGTTCCGGGTGGCCACCGTGACCGTGGACCACCAGCGGGCCGGGAAGGTGCAGAACGACCTGCGGTCCACCGGGCGCGAGGTGCGCGACGTGCGGTACGGCGAGCAGGTGGAGATCGAGATCGGCCTCCCCGACGCGGACGTGCCGGCGTTCCGGGCATGGCTCGCGGACAGCACGGCCGGGTCGGCGGGCTTCTCGCTCGGTGAAGAGGCGTACGGCGACGCGTAGCCGCGCCCACGCCCACACCCGCCCCCACACCCAGGCATGCGCGCACACGCACGCCCACGCCCACGCCGACACCCGCACCCGCGCCCGTGTCCGCGTCCGCCCGAAGGGCGGTCCGGCGCCGTGGGCGTGGCGTCCACAGGGTCCGCGCACATGTCTTGTCACCACATGTAACACCCCCTTACTCTCCAGTAGGTAACCGCCGGTAACACGGCGGCACGCAGTCCTGCCAGCCCTCCGACGACGACAGGAGTGAGCCGCGTGGAGAGATCCAGGGCCACCGACCGGCCGCGAACCGCCTCCCCGACCCGCAGCTCCACCCGCCGACTGCTGTCCGCCGCACTGGTCGCCCTGGCCATCGTCGGCG
>NZ_JACADT010001301.1:0-1278 GCF_013421635.1 Streptomyces sp. UH6
GCCGCGTGCTGCGCGTCGACGCCTCCGCCGCCCTCGCCACACCCGGCGTGCTGGCGGTGCTCACCCACGAGAACGCGCCACGCCTGGCGGAGCCGGACGACCCCACACTGGCGGTCCTGCAGGACGCGCACGTCCCGCACCGCGGCTGGGTCGTCGCCCTGGTGGTCGCCGAGACCCTGGAGGCCGCCCGAGAGGGTGCCGGGGCGGTGCACGTGGAGTACCTGGCCGAGGACCACGACGTGCTGCTGACACCGGACCGCCCCGACGCCTACGTCCCGGAGAAGGCCAACGGCGGCCATCCCGGGCTGCGGGAGCACGGCGACCCGGACGGCGCGTTCGCCTCCGCCCCGGTGCGCGTGGACACCGCCTACCGGGTGCCGCCGCTGCACAACCACCCGATGGAGCCGCACGCCTCCACCGCCCGGTGGACCGACGACGGCCGTCTGGAGGCCTACTGCTCCAGCCAGGGCACCACCAAGGTCCGCCAGACGCTGGCCACGATGTTCGGGCTGCCGGAGCGGTCCGTCACCGTGCGGGCGGAGCACGTCGGCGGCGGTTTCGGCTCCAAGGGCACGCCCCGTCCCGACGTCGTACTGGCCTCGATGGCGGCGCTGCACACCGGACGGCCGGTCGCGCTCGCGCTGCCCCGCCGCGACCTGCCCCAGCTGGTCGGCCACCGGGCGCCGACGCTGCACCGGGTGCGGCTGGGGGCGGGCACGGACGGCCGGATCCGCTCACTGGTGCACGAGGTGACCACCCACACCTCCCGGGTCAGGGAGTTCGTGGAGCAGGCGGCCGTACCGGGCCGGACGATGTACACCTCCCCGCACAGCCGGACCGCGCACCGTGTGGCACGGCTGGACGTCGCCACGCCCTCGTGGATGCGCGCCCCCGGGGAGACACCGGGGATGTACGCGCTGGAGTCGGCGATGGACGAGCTCGCCGAGGCGCTCGGCATGGATCCGGTCGAGCTGCGGGTGGTCAACGACTGCCGGACCGAACCGGACACCGGGAAGCCGTTCAGCAGCCGGCATCTGGTGGAGTGCCTGCGCGAGGGCGCGCGCCGCTTCGGCTGGGCGGGCCGTGACCCCCGTCCGGGGGCGCGCCGTGCCGGACAGGTGCTGACCGGCACCGGTGTGGCGTCGGCCACCTATCCGGTGCTGGTCTCGCCCAGCACCGCCTCGGCGCGCGCCCTGGCGGACGGGACCTTCGTGGTGCGCACGAACGCCACCGAGATCTACACCGGCGCCCTGCACGACGCCGGCGACCTGCGGCGGG
>NZ_JACADT010001302.1:0-1278 GCF_013421635.1 Streptomyces sp. UH6
TCGGCCGCGCCCGCGAGGTGGAGGACGTCAGCCGGCTCCTCGCCGAGCACCGCCTGCTCACCCTCACCGGCGTCGGCGGCGTCGGCAAGACCCGCCTCGCCCAGCGCGCCGCCCGCACCGCCGGGCTGCTGATGCGGGACGGCGCCTGCTGGGTGGAACTCGCCGAGGTCACCAGCCCCGACGTCCTGCCGTACGCGGTCGTCGAGGGACTCGGTCTGGCCCCCGTGCCCCCGCACCTCACGCCCACCGACCACCTGATCGGCGCCCTGCACCACCGCGAGGTCCTCCTCGTGCTCGACAACTGCGAGCACCTGGCCGCTGCCTGCGCCCGGCTGGCCCACCTGCTGCTCGACCGCACCACCGGCGTCCGGCTGCTCACCACCAGCCGCCTGCCGCTCGGCCCGGGCGCCGAACGGCTCTACGTGGTGCCGCCGCTCCCCGAGGACGCCTCGCTGGCGCTGCTCACCGACCGTGCCGCCCTGCTCTCCGAGGTGTCCTGGTCGCGGGACGACCTCGCGCACGCCCGTGCCGTCATCCGCCGGCTCGACGGACTGCCGCTGGCCATCGAGTTCGCCGCCCGGCGGTTGCGCGCCCTCTCCCCGGGCCAGCTCCTGGACCGGCTCGACGAGCGCCTGCCGCTGCTCAGCAAGGGTGACCCGGTGGCCCCCGAACGGCACCGGTCGCTGCGCGCCATGCTCGACTGGAGCCACCAGCTGTGCACCCCGGCCCAGCAGCGGCTCTGGGCCCGGCTGTCGGTGTTCGCCGGCTCCATCTCGCTGGACGCCGCGCACGCGGTCTGGGCGGAGGACCGCTGGAAGGAGGACGCCGGGAAGGAGGACGCCGGGAAGGAAGAGCGTGCGACCGGTGGGAGGAGCGGCCCCGAGGAACTGCTGGACGCCGTCGACGGGCTGATCGACCACTCCCTGCTGCTCACCGAGCCCGGCGACGGCGCCGGCCGCCGCTACACCATGCTGGAGACGGTCCGCGAGTACGGCCGCGACCAACTGGCGCGCGGCGGGGACCTGGAGGACGCCCGCACCCGGCACCTGATGTGGTTCCGGGACCGGGTCCTCGACGTCCACGACCGGTGGGCCGGCCCCGGGCAGGCCGAACTGCTGGAGCGGCTCCGCCACGACCTGCCCAACATCCGCCACGCCATGGAGTACGGGCTGCGCGACGGAGCCGGGCCCGCGCAGACGCACGCCGCCCTCGACATCGCCCGCGGCCTCCAGTGGTACTGGACGGCCACCGGGACGGCGGGCGAGGGCACCGACCGGC
>NZ_JACADT010001303.1:0-1276 GCF_013421635.1 Streptomyces sp. UH6
GTGCTGGCGTTCGCCGTCCGCCACCTGGGGGCGGTGGCCGGCGTCGAGGTGACCGCCAGCCACAACCCGCCGCGCGACAACGGCTACAAGGTCTACCTGGGCGACGGCTCGCAGATCGTGCCGCCGGCCGACGCGGAGATCGCGGCCGAGATCGCGGCGGTGCGGTCACTGGCGGACGTTCCCCGGCCCGGATCCGGCTGGGAGGTGCTGGACGACTCCGTCCTGGACGCCTACCTGACCCGCGCCGAAACGGTCCTCGCGCCGGGCTCGCCGCGCACCGCGCGGACGGTGTACACGGCCCTGCACGGCGTCGGCACGGAGGTGGTGCTGGCGGCCTTCGCCCGTGCCGGGTTCCCCGCACCGGTGCTGGTCGCCGAGCAGGCTGAGCCGGACCCGGCGTTCCCGACCGTGGCCTTCCCCAACCCGGAGGAGCCGGGTGCGATGGACCTCGCCTTCGCGACGGCGCGGAGGGCGGAGCCGGATCTGGTGATCGCCAACGACCCGGACGCCGACCGGTGCGCGGTCGCGGTGCGGGACCCCTCCCGCGGCGGGTCCGGCGACGGCACCGGCGACGGGTCCGACGGCGGCGGATGGCGCATGCTGCGCGGCGACGAGGTCGGCGCGCTGCTCGCGGCGCACCTGGCCGACCGGGGCGTCACCGGCACGTTCGCCGAGTCGATCGTCTCCTCCTCGCTCCTCGGGCGGATCGCCCGGAAGGCGGGGGTCGGCCACGAGCAGACCCTCACCGGCTTCAAGTGGATCGCCCGGGTCGAGGGCCTGCGGTACGGCTACGAGGAGGCGCTCGGCTACTGCGTCGACCCGGACGGCGTGCGCGACAAGGACGGCGTGACGGCGGCGCTGCTCGTCACCGAACTGGCCTCGGTGCTCAAGGAGCGCGGACGGACGCTGCCGGACCTGCTGGACGACCTGGCGGTCGAGCACGGGCTGCACGCGACCGACCAGCTCTCGGTGCGGGTCCAGGACCTCGGCGTCATCGCCGGCGCCATGGCCCGGCTGCGGAAGTCCCCGCCGGCCTCGCTGGCGGGCCTCGCGGTGGTGCGGGCCGAGGACCTCGCGGAGGGCTCGGACGACCTGCCGCCCACCGACGGCCTCCGCTACACCCTGGACGGGGCGCGGGTGATCGTCCGCCCCAGCGGCACGGAGCCCAAGCTCAAGTGCTACCTGGAGGTCGTCGTCCCGGTCGCCTCCCGCGACACCCTCCCCGCCGCCCGGCAGGCGGCCGCGGAACGCCTGGTGGCCCTGAAGCGCGACTTCG
>NZ_JACADT010001304.1:0-1276 GCF_013421635.1 Streptomyces sp. UH6
CGCTGGCCCTGCTGGCCCTTCTGACGTCGTGCACGCCCTCCCGCCCTCCTGAGGCCGCGCCCGGTCCCCCGGCGCGGGCCCCGCGGGTCTGCCCGCCCGGCCAGTGGCCCTGGGAGTGCGTCGCCGAGTGCGAGAGCAGCGGCCGGTGGCACGTGAACACCGGAAACGGCTTCTACGGCGGCCTCCAGTTCAAGCACTCGACCTGGATCGCCTTCGGCGGCCGTGCCCACGCCGCCCGGGCCGACCTGGCCACGAAGCGGCAGCAGATCCTGGTCGCCGAGAAGGTGCTCGCCTCGCAGGGCTGGGGCGCCTGGCCGGTCTGCTCCGCGCGTTACGGGCTCAAGGGCCGGATGCACGTGGTGAAGAGCGGCGAGACGCTGGCGGCGCTGGCCCGGAAGTACCGGGTCGCGGGCGGCTGGCGGACGCTGCACGGGCTGAACCGCTCCCTCCTCGGCGACGACCCCGGCAGGCTGATCGCCGGGACCTTCCTGAGGCTTCCCGCCGGCGCGGTGCCCAAGGGCGCCGATGAGCTCTTCGGACCTCCGCTGGAAGAGGCGTGACCGGGTGACCGGGCATTTCCACGTCGCCCGGAACGCCCGGCAGGGACGGTTCCGGAGGAAATTCCGCGCACGGTCCGGCGGATATGCGGAGGGCTGCGGAACGGCGAGTTCCGGACGGTTCGGAAAACGCATCCGGAAAAGCGTTTGATACCCGTCGGGAACCCTCGAACGGGTGACAGGTCAGGCCCTGTGGCCGATGGGGGATCCGTGACAGAAGTGTGACAGGACGCGATCCGGCCGAAGGCCGCGGCGGGCTTTCCCACGCGGGTGCGCACCGCCTAGCGTGGCGGACATGGCATCGATTCCCACTCCGGACGAGGAGCCCCAGGACTCCACCGACGCCTACGTCGGCATGGACGCCGAGGAGGCCGAACGGCGCGCCGGCGGACGCGGCTGGTCCACGGTCCGCCGGCTGCCGCCCGGCGCGATCATCACGCTCGAGTACCGCGTCGGCCGGCTGAACTTCGAGGTCGACGGGGGGCGGGTGGTCCGCTGCTGGAAGGGCTGAGAACACGCTCGAGGCCCCGCTCCTGTCAGGAGCGGGGCCTCGAGCGTGTGCCCGGGCGGGCCTGGAACGGGCCTGGAAGGGTCCGAGGCGCCTCCCCGGGCTCCTCGGACGGTCTCCCGGACCGGCGAGGGCCCACCGGGCGGTGCCGGGGCTCTCGGGCCACCGGACGGCGGAGGGACCCTCAGGCCACCGGACGGGCGGAGGACGG
>NZ_JACADT010001305.1:0-1274 GCF_013421635.1 Streptomyces sp. UH6
GTAGCCCTTCCCCGAACCCCCCGGCTCCCGGCGTCCCCCCTGGTGCGGGGCCTGCCGGACACGCCGCTCGGTCCCGTCGCCCCGTCCGGATGCGGCCGGGCCTGACCGGGAATCCCGTCGGCCCCGTCCGCGCGCCCGGCCGCCGCGGCCCCGAGGGCGCCGCGTTCGTCGTCCCGCACCGGCCCCTCCCCGTTCCTCACGTCGGCCCGGGTCCCGCGCCGCGCTGTTTGTAGAGGCTGATCGACACCGTCCGGTCCTCGTCCACGGCGGACGACACCTTGCCCGCGAGCGCGGACAGGACCGTCCACGCGAAGGTGTCGCGCGACGGCGCGTTCCCGTCCGTGGTCGGGGCCGAGACCGTGACCTCGAGAGAGTCGTCGACCAGCCGGAAGACACAACTGAGGACCGAGCCGGGCACGGCCTGCTGGAGCAGGATCGCGCAGGCCTCGTCCACCGCGATGCGCAGGTCCTCGATCTCGTCGAGGGTGAAGTCCAAGCGGGCGGCGAGACCGGCCGTGGCCGTCCGCAGCACCGACAGGTAGGCACCCGCTGCCGGCAGCCGGACTTCCACGAAGTCCTGGGTCGCGGGCTCGCCTGCGATCTGGGACACCCTCACCTCCAAGGTGGTACAAGCGTTTTCAGGGCCCCGGGAGTCGCCCCTCCGGGGTAACGCGATACATGGTTCAGCGGTGACGCTACCGCGCGCGGGACATTCCTGTCCCCGGGACCCCGTCGCTGTGAACTCACTCCCAGTGAACACTTATTCACGGAGCGTGTACAGGGGGTGCGTGCTCGCACGTCGTCACTCTGTGCCGGATTGACGTACCCATCCGTCCCACACGCCAACCGCGTCACGCGGAAGGGGTGTCGATGCTGTGACCGGACCGTGTCGGTCACGTGCCGGAGCACGCCCGGGGACGCCGAAGTCCCGCCCGGTGGTCGCCGGACGGGACGGGTGCGGCCGTGCGGTCAGCGGCGGCCGCGGCGGTGGTGGTGGGCGATCCGTTCGTGGGGCACCTCCGCGGCGGGGGCCCGCAGCCTCGCCTCGCCGGGTTCCTGCCCCTTGGCCGGGCACTCCGGGTTCTCGCAGTGTCCGGGACGCCACACGGGCACGTACGTGCCCATCATCTTGTGCCGCCGGACCACCATCGGCACGGGCTGCCCGCAGGACGGACAGACATATCGGTCACTGTCCATACCGCCAGGGTAGATCGGGCCGCCCGCCCCCGCACCCTCCCCCGCGCCGCCTCCCCCGGCGGCGCGGGAGGCGGCGG
>NZ_JACADT010001306.1:0-1264 GCF_013421635.1 Streptomyces sp. UH6
ACCGGCCGGAGCTGGTGGCACGGCTGGAACAGATGGCGGCCGGTGCGTCGCCCTGTGCCGGCGTGGCGACCGGCAGGGCGGTGCCGGACGCCGCGCACGGCGTGGTGTGGGTCTTCTCGGGGCACGGGTCGCAGTGGGCGGGCATGTGCCGCGGACTGCTGGACCGTGACCCGGAGTTCACCCGCGTGATCGACACCCTCGAGCCGCTCGTGGCCGAGGAGTCCGGCTTCTCGTTGCGTGAGACCCTGCGCGCCGACGAAGTGGTGACCGGGTTCGACCGGGTGCAGCCGGTGATCTTCGCCGTCCAGCTGGGACTGGCGGCGATGTGGCGGTCCCACGGCGTCGAACCGGCGGCCGTGATCGGCTACTCCATGGGAGAGATCGGCGCCGCGGTGGCGGCGGGGGCGTTGAGCGTCCAGGACGGGGTACGGGTCGTCTGCCGCCGCTCACGCCTCATCCTGCGGACCGCCGGGCAGGGCCTGATGGCGTCGGTAGCCCTGGGACGCGCCGAGGTGGAGCGGCTGCTCGCCGAGCAGCGGGTGGACGGGGTGTCCGTCGCGGTCGTCGCCGCTCCGGAGAACACCGTCATCGGCGGTGACGCGGACCGCGTCCGCCGCCTCGCCGACGAGTGGGACGCGCGCGGCGTGGGCATCCGGGTGATCGAGGTCGACGTGGCCTCGCACACCGCCCACATGGACCCCGTCCTGCCCGACCTCGCCGACGCGCTCGCCGATGTCCACGGCAGTGCGCCGGTGACGTCCTTCTACAGCACCGTCGCCGGCGAACCGCGCGAACGCCCCCTGTTCGACGCCGCCTACTGGTCGGACAACCTCCGCGGGGTGGTACGCCTCGCCGACGCCGTACGGGCCGCCGCCGAGGACGGGCACCGGGTGTTCGTCGAGATCGGGCCCCACCCCACGCTGGCCCACCCGGTCAAGGCCACGCTCGCCGCCCATGCCCACGGCGGCACCGCGGTGGTGCCCTCCCTGCTGCGTGACACCGACGACGCGCTGGCGTTCCACACCCACGTGGCGGCACTGCACTGCGCCGGCCACCCCCTGGACTGGGCCGACCGCTACCGCGCCGGCGCCCTGGCCGACGTTCCGCCGACCACCTGGGAGCGCAAGCGGTACGTCGTCGACGCCTCACCGCTCCGCAGGCCGGCCGGGACGCACACCGCGCCCGCCCCGCACCCGCTCACCGGCCCGCACACCGTGGACCCCGACGGCGAGGGCCGCCACCTGTGGCAGACCCGTGTCGCCCC
>NZ_JACADT010001307.1:0-1274 GCF_013421635.1 Streptomyces sp. UH6
TGGCGGCCAGTGCGGACCGGGCCGGTGTGCCCTCCGGTGGTCGGGGTGCCGGCCTGGGGGCACGCCGCTGGTCCGTCACTCGGGGGGCGGCGGCCAGGGGTCGGGTACGGACGAGTCGAAGCCTGGAGTCGCGCGGAATACGGGACGTCACGGAGGCAGTCTCTCGGGTGGGGGACCGAAAACCCAAACGGAACCCCCGCCCGGCCTTCGGAACGGGGCCTCGGAAGGCCTCCGGGGTGGTCACATGAAGGGGGTGAGGAAGCGGCGCAGGGCCTCCTCGTAACGCGTCGGGTCGCTGTTCCACATGGCGGCGTGGGGGGCGCCGCGGAAGGTCTGGAGGGTGACCAGGCGGGGGAGCCGGTCCGCCAGGCCGCGCGACAGCTCCCAGGACGCGACCTCGTCGTCCGGTCCGTGCAGGATCAGCGTCGGGGTCCGCAGCGGCTCGGGGTCGTCGAAGGCGGAATCCTCGTGCGCCTGGAGCCTGCCGCGCGCGGCGCGCACCGCCAGCGGCAGCAGCGCCCGGGGTACTCCGCGGGCGGTGGCGAGGGTGCGTGCGGTGGCCTCCCAGTCCAGCACCGGGGAGTCCAGCACCAGCCCGGCGATCCGGCTCCGCAGCCCGGAGCGCTGGGCGGCGCGCAGGGCCATGGTGGCGCCGGCGGACCAGCCGAGGAGCACCACGCGGCGGGCTCCGTAGCGGACGGCGTAGCGGATGGCGGCGTCCAGGTCCCGCCACTCGGTCTCGCCGAAGTGGAAGCGGCGGTCCGGTGAGCGGGGCGCGTCCGGGTCGCCCCGGTGGGCGAGGGCCAGCACCGGGAAGGCCTGGTCGTGGAAGAAGGGGAGCAGGTTGAGGACCTGCTCGCGGGTGGAGCCCAGGCCGTGCGCGGCGATCACCCAGGTGGAGCGCCGGCCCGGCAGGAACCAGGCGGGCAGCAGACCCAGCTCGCCCGGGACCTCGACGTCGGCGTAGGTGAGGTCCAGGGCGGTCACCGGGTTGCCGACGCACAGAGAGGGGGTGAGCCACACCCGGTCGCCGCGGCGGAAGGTCCCCCGGGTGACGCGCTCCAGGCGGCGGACCACCGCGTCGGCGGGGTGCGGGAGATCCTCGCGGACCGGTCCGACCACGGCGTGCGGGCCGCCGTCCCCGTGGTCCTTCCCGGTGAGGCCGTAGACCCCCGGGCGGAGGGCCGCCAGGTCGCGGGTGAGGCTGATCCAGTCCGCGCCGACGTCGTGCACGGTGAGGTGGGGCTCCGTGGGCAGCGGGCGGTCCGCGGGCG
>NZ_JACADT010001308.1:0-1259 GCF_013421635.1 Streptomyces sp. UH6
GGCGGGCGCGCCGACGACCACCGCGTGGTCGGGCACCACGCCCCGCACCACCGACCCCGCGCCGACCACCACGTTGCGCCCGATCCGCGCGCCGGGAAGGATCACCGCCCCGGTGCCGATCCAGCAGCCCGGGCCGATCTCCACCGCCTCCGCGCGCGGCCACTGCTTGCCGATCGGCTGGTGCGGGTCGTCGTAGGAGTGGTTGGTGGAGGTGACGTAGACGTACGGCCCGAAGTAGCAGTCGTCACCGATCGAGACGGTGGTGTCGGCGATCACGTGGCTGCCGCGGCCGAGGACCACCCCGTTCCCGATGCGCAGAATCGTCTCTGCACCGAGGTCCAGATCGGGCATCAGGCCGGCGGTGAGAGTGACCTGCTCGGCGATGATGCAGTAGGAGCCGATCTCGATCCAGGGCTCCCCGAAGACTGTGCCGAGCGGGAAGGCCAGCTTGGTGTGCGGACCGATGGCACGGAACCGCAGCCGGCCCGGCTGCTCGGCGGAGACCGATCCGGCGCGCTGGGCCCACGCCCAGACGGCGTGGACGCCGCGCTGCACCAGTCGGCGCCGCCACGCGGTGAGGGAGTTCTGGCTCTGGGGCACCCGCTCACGGTAACCAGGCCCCGCCACGGCGGTCGTGCCGGGGACCTGTGATCTTCACCCCAGCCGTGGTGGCATAGCGTGCCGGGGAACAGCCACCACGAGGAGGGGCAATGGCGCACGAGGCGCTGGTCGCGGGCATCGGCGGCAAGGAACCGGTCCTGGAGGAGGACGCCTACGCGGCGCCCACCTCCGTCCTGCTGGGCGAGGTGACGCTGCGCCGGGGCGCGAGCGTCTGGTACGGCGCGGTACTGCGGTCGGAGGCGGGCCCGATCGTCGTCGGCGAGGACAGCAACGTCCAGGACAACTGCACGCTCCATGTCGACCCGGGTTTCCCGGTCACCATCGGCCGGGGCGTCTCCATCGGTCACAACGCGGTGGTGCACGGCGCGACCGTGGAGGACGACTGCCTGATCGGCATGGGGGCCACCGTGCTCAACGGCGCGGTGATCGGCGCCGGTTCACTGGTGGCCGCGCAGGCGCTGGTGCCGCAGGGGATGCGGGTGCCGCCGGGCTCCCTGGTCGCCGGCGTGCCCGCCAAGGTGCGGCGGGAACTCACCGAGGAGGAGCGGGAGGGGCTCAAGCTGAACGCGGCCCACTACACCGAACTGGCGAAGACCCACCGCGCCGTCCACGCGGGCGACTGACCGCGGACCCGGAGC
>NZ_JACADT010001309.1:0-1256 GCF_013421635.1 Streptomyces sp. UH6
CGGCCTCACGCTCGGCCGGCTGAGCCTGGAACTCGGCGCCGACCACGCCGGTTCCTGGGTGGGCGGCGCGGAGTCCGGCACCCTCACGGTGGCCACCACCGACCGCTCCGACGTCGCCGTCATCGAGCGGGCCGGCGCGCGGGCGGTCGTCGTGGACCGCTCGCTGAGAGAGCTGGAGGCGGACAAGGACCGGCTCGACCGGGCCACCCGGACCGTCCCCGCACAGGACGCCCCGGTCCGCTACGTCGACCCGGTG
Organism: Streptomyces sp. UH6; assembly: GCF_013421635.1. NCBI lineage: Bacteria > Bacillati > Actinomycetota > Actinomycetes > Kitasatosporales > Streptomycetaceae > Streptomyces > Streptomyces sp. UH6. The sequence goes on from NZ_JACADT010001309.1 coordinate 257, forward strand.
CGCAACAAGGTGGTCGTCGAGGCCGTCGATCCGGCCGTGGCCGCGAAGCTGGTCGCCGTGGCCGGCGTGGACCCGGCGGCGGTCGAGGTGGTGCGGACCGGCGAGCGCCCGCGCACCTACTACGACCTGCGCGGCGGCGACGCGTACTACATGAGCGGGGGCGGCCGGTGTTCGGTCGGCTTCCCGGTGACCCGCTCCACCACCCAGGGCTTCGTGACGGCGGGCCACTGCGGCACGGCCGGCCGGTCCACCTCCGGCTACAACCAGGTCGCCCAGGGCACCTTCCAGGGCTCCACCTTCCCCGGCCGCGACATGGCGTGGGTGGCGGTCAACTCCAACTGGACGGCGACCGCGACCGTGGTGGGCTCCGGCTCCCAGGTGACGGGCTCCACCCAGGCCGTCGTGGGCGCGTCGATCTGCCGTTCCGGTTCCACCACCGGCTGGCGCTGCGGCACCGTCCAGCAGCACAACACGAGCGTCACCTACGCCGAGGGCACCGTCTCCGGCGTCACCCGTACGTCGGTGTGCGCGGAGCCGGGCGACTCGGGCGGCTCGTTCATCTCGGGCAGCCAGGCCCAGGGCGTCACCTCCGGCGGCAGCGGCAACTGCAGCTCCGGCGGGACCACGTACTACTACCCGGTCAACCCGATCCTCTCCTCGTACGGGCTGACGCTGAAGACCGCGGGCTCGACCACCCCGCCCACCACGCCGCCGACCACCCCGCCCGACCCGGGCTCCACCACGTGGGCGCCGGGCGTCGTCTACCAGCCGGGCGCCACCGTGACCTACAGCGGCGTGACCTACCGGTGCCTCCAGCAGCACCAGGCGCAGGGCGGCTGGGAGCCGCCGAACGTGCCGGCCCTGTGGCAGCGGGTCGCCTGACGAGACGTTCCTTCCGCCTCGGACCACCGCCCTCCCCGACTCCCCCGCCCGCGGGGGACCGCGCCGACGGGACCCTGACCCCGTCGGTGTGCCGCGCCCCCGCCGGAGCCTTCCATCC
>NZ_JACADT010000131.1:0-9220 GCF_013421635.1 Streptomyces sp. UH6
AGGCGCCCGCCGAGACCTCCTCCGCGGTGTTCGACGCCTTCGCCCCGGCGCTCGGCGAGGCGTTCGCGCGCGCCCGGGACGGCGGGCGGGAACTGTACGGCTTCGCCCACCACGAGATGGTGACCAGCTACCTGGGCTCCTCCACCGGCCTGCGGCTGCGCCACGACCAGCCCAACGGCACCCTGGAGATCAACGCCAAGTCCCCCGACCGCCTCCGCTCCGCCTGGGCGGGCCGCTCGACGCGGGACTTCACCGACGTGGACCCGGCCGCCCTCGACGCCGAGCTGGCGCGGCGGCTGGGGTGGGCCGAGCGGCAGGTCGACCTGCCCGCCGGGCGGTACGAGACGCTGCTGCCGCCGTCCGCGGTGGCGGACCTGATGGTCTACCAGCTGTGGTCGTCCTCGGCCCGGGACGCCGCCGAGGGGCGGACCGTGTTCAGCAAGCCGGGGGGCGGCACCCGTGTCGGGGAGAAGCTGACGGCGCTGCCGCTGACCCTGCGCAGCGACCCCGCCGAGCCCGGGCTCGAGTGCGCGCCGTTCGTGCTGGCGCACTCGTCGGGGGACGACGCCTCGGTCTTCGACAACGGGCTGCCGGTGTCGGCCACGGAGTGGGTCTCCGGCGGTGAGCTGCGCCACCTGACCTCCACGCGGCACAGCGCGGCGCTGACCGGCCTGCCGGTGACGCCGTCGATCGGGAACCTGGTCCTGGAGGGCGGGGACGACCGGTCGCTGGAGGAGATGGTCGCCGCCACGGAGCGGGGCCTGCTGCTGACCTGCCTGTGGTACATCCGGGAGGTCGACCCGGCGACGCTGCTGCTGACCGGGCTCACCCGGGACGGGGTCTACCTGGTGGAGAACGGGGAGGTCACCGGAGCGGTGAACAACTTCCGGTTCAACGAGTCGCCGGTGGACGTGCTGGGGCGCGCGGTGGAGGCCGGGCGGACGGAGCGGACCCTGCCGCGGGAGTGGAGCGACTGGTTCACGCGGGCGGCGATGCCGGCGCTGCGGGTGCCGGACTTCAACATGAGTTCCGTGAGCCAGGGCGTCTGACGGGTCCGGGCCGCGGGGCACGCAGCGCCATAAGGGGCTGCGTCCCCCGCGGCCCGGGGCGTATAACCTCGTAGAGGCTGCCGGGACGGCGGTCGAAGATCGTTTCGAGGAGACACGAGAACCGTGACGGACATCGTCGACGAGTTGAAGTGGCGCGGGCTGTTCGCCCAGTCCACCGACGAGGACGCCCTGCGCAAGGCTCTGGCGAACGGTCCTGTCACGTTCTATTGCGGCTTCGACCCGACCGCGCCGTCCCTGCACGTCGGCCACCTGGTGCAGGTGCTCACCATGCGCCGGCTCCAGCAGGCGGGACACCGGCCGCTCGCCCTGGTGGGCGGCGCGACGGGGCAGATCGGCGACCCCCGGCCGACCGCCGAGCGCACCCTGAACGCGCCGGAGACGGTCGCCGCCTGGGTGGGCCGGCTGCGGGCGCAGATCGAGCCGTTCCTCTCCTTCGAGGGCCCCAACGCGGCCACCATGGTCAACAACCTGGACTGGACGGCCGGCCTGTCGGCGATCGAGTTCCTGCGGGACGTCGGCAAGCACTTCCGCGTCAACAAGATGCTGACCAAGGACTCGGTGGCCCGCCGCCTGGAGTCGCAGGAGGGCATCAGCTACACGGAGTTCAGCTACCAGTTGCTCCAGGGCATGGACTTCCTCGAGCTGTACCGCCGCCACGGCTGCACGCTGCAGCAGGGCGGCAGCGACCAGTGGGGCAACCTCACGGCGGGCATGGACCTGATCCACCGCCTAGAGCCCGAGGCCCACGTCCACTGCGTGGCCACGCCGCTGATGGTGAAGGCCGACGGCACCAAGTTCGGCAAGACCGAGGGCGGCGCCGTCTGGCTGGACCCGGAGATGACCACGCCGTACGCGTTCTACCAGTTCTGGCTGAACACGGACGACCGCGACATCGTCCGGTACCAGCGCATCCTCTCCTTCCGCTCCCGCGAGGAGCTGGAGGAGCTGGAGCGGCAGACCGAGGAGCGCCCGCAGGCCCGCGCCGCCCAGCGCGCGCTGGCCGAGGAGCTGACCACCCTGGTGCACGGCGCGGACCAGACCGCCGCCGTGATCAACGCCTCCCGGGCGCTGTTCGGCCAGGGCGAGCTGGCGGAGCTGGACGACCGGACGCTGGCCGCGGCGCTCTCCGAGGTCCCGCACGTCCGGGTCGCCGAGCTCGGCCCGGTGGTGGACCTGTTCGCCGAGGTCGGCCTGGTGGCCAGCAAGTCGGCGGCCCGGCGGACGGTGAAGGAGGGCGGCGCCTACGTGAACAACGTCAAGGTGACCGCCGAGGACGCCGTGCCGGCCCGGGAGGACCTGCTGCACGGCCGCTGGCTGGTGCTGCGCCGGGGCAAGAAGAACCTGGCGGCGGTCGAGGTCACCGGGGCGTGACGCGCACCGGACCCTGACGACGTCCTGACGTCCTGACGGCGGCGGGCCGGGGGAGACCATGGTCTCCCCCGGCCCGCCGCCGTCGTGACCGGCTCGTACCGGGCGCCGGCCCGGATCAGGCCGGGTCGGGCCAGGTCGGGTCGGGTCAGGTCGGGTCGGGTCGGGTCGGGTCGGGTCAGGCGATCGTTCGCGTCGAGGTGCCCCGCCGCTTGGACATGATGGCGTTCCAGGCGGCGGCTCCCAGGGCCACCAGGACGATCGCCGCGACCAGCTGCAGCACGTGCCGTCCCCAGTCGATGCCGGGTGTCGCCTCGATACCGATGCCGCGTGCGATGGCGTTGCCCGCGATCGCGCCGCCGATACCGAGCAGCGTCGTCAGCCACAACGGGATGTTCTGCTTGCCCGGCAGGATCGCCTTGGCCAGCAGGCCGAGCACGAATCCGACAATGATCGCCCACAACCAGCCCATGGCTGCCTCCTCGTACGGATCGACGTGAGCAGTACGCCCAGTGTCCGCCCGCACCCCGTACGGCGCATGTCGGACAAGTCCGTACGCGGGACGGCGCAACCGGTGCGCCCTCCCGGTGGCCCCCCGGCCTCCTCGCCGGGCGGGGCCGGGCGTACCGTTGTACGTGCCGGTTCGGACCGATGCTGGTGGATGGTGGAATGTGATGCGGAAGCGACGGCGGAGCGGCTCGACGGGCCAGGTCTTCCGGATCACCGGCGCCCGGCAGAGCCTCGCGGACGACGTGGGCGGACGGCAGCGGCGCTATGTGATCTCCATGCTGATCCGCACCCTCTCGGTGATCCTGGCGGCCTCGCTGTGGAACGTGCAGCGTCCGGTGGCCGTGGTGGCGCTGGTGCTGGGGGCCCTGCTCCCCTACGTGGCGGTGGTGATCGCCAACGCCGGACGGGAGAACGCCCCCTCGCTCCCGTCGACCTTCCTGTCCGCCCCGGCCCGGCCGATGATCGCGCCCCCGCGCGCGGACGCGGTCGCGGAGCCGTGGGAGCGGCCCGTGGAGGAACCGGTGGAGGCACCCGTGGAAGGACGCGTGGAGGCGCCCGTGGAGGAACCCGCCGCGAAGGTGCGGCCGGGATCCGGCGACCGGGAGTGACCGGCCGGCGGAGGCGGGGCTTCCACCTGCCGGTACCGCCGAACCGGTCCCCTCGGACCGGCCTCGCGTGACATACTTTCCAAGCGCTCCGTATCCCCCGTTCGGAGCGAGGGACCGACGCCGGGCAGCTCCCCCCGTGGCTGCCCGGCGTCTTCCATGACCGTTCTTCCCCTGCGAGTGACCGTGAGCGACGAGACCGCCGTCTGTTCGGCCAAGGGCTGCCGTGAACCCGCGCTGTGGGTGCTGGCCTGGAACAACCCCAAGGTGCACACCCCCGAGCGCCGCAAGACCTGGGTGGCCTGCGAGGAGCACCGGGAGCACCTGTCGCAGTTCCTGGGGGTCCGCGGCTTCCTGAAGGACGTCGTGGCGCTCCCGGAGTGGACCGGGAGCTAGCCCGCCGCGCTAGCCGCCGATCGCCGACATCGGGCGGGCCGGCTGGAGGAACGTGGGGTCGTCCAGGCCGGAGCCGGCCTTCTTGCCCCACATCGCGGTCCGCCAGATCCGGGCGATCTCCTCGTCCGGCGCCCCGGAGCGCAGCGCGCCGCGCAGGTCGGTCTCCTCGGTGGCGAACAGGCAGGTGCGCACCTGGCCGTCGGCGGTGAGCCGGGTACGGTCGCAGGCCGCGCAGAACGGCCGGGTGACGGAGGCGATGACGCCTACCCGGTGCGGGCCGCCGTCGACCAGCCAGCGCTCGGCGGGGGCGGAACCGCGGGCCGTGTCGCCCTCGGGGGTGAGCTCGAAGCGGGTGCGCAGCGAGGTGAGGATGTCCCCGGCGGTGACCATGCCGTCGCGCTTCCAGCCGTGCTGGGCGTCCAGCGGCATCTGCTCGATGAACCGGAGCTCGTAGTCGTTCTCCACGGCCCAGGCCAGCAGGTCGGGCGCCTCGTCCTCGTTGAAGCCGGGCATCAGGACGGCGTTGACCTTGACGGGGGTGAGTCCGGCGTCGCGGGCCGCGGCGAGTCCGGCGAGGACGTCGTGGTGCCGGTCGCGGCGGGTGAGGGCCTTGAAGACCTCGGGGCGCAGGGTGTCCAGGGAGACGTTGACCCGGTCGAGCCCGGCCTCCTTGAGGGCGGGGGCGATCCGGCCGAGGCCGATGCCGTTGGTGGTGAGGGACATCTCGGGGCGGGGGTCCAGCTCGGCGACGCGCTGCACGATGCCGGTCAGGCCGGGGCGCAGCAGCGGTTCGCCGCCGGTGAAGCGGACCTCGTCGACGCCGAGCGTGGTGACGGCGACGCGGATCAGCCGGACGATCTCGTCGTCGGTCAGCAGGTCCGGCTTGGCCAGCCACTGGAGGCCTTCCTCGGGCATGCAGTAGGTGCAGCGCAGGTTGCACCGGTCGGTCAGCGAGACCCGCAGATCGGTGGCCACCCGGCCGTAGGTGTCGACGAGCTTCACCAGGCCCCTCCCTCGCAGTCGAGTACCGCGGCCGCATGCCGCGGTCGGGCACCGCGGTCCGCTGCCGCGGTCGAGTTCCCGCAGCCTTGAGCGTACGTGACGGCCGCGGCCGTGCCGCCCCGGACTTCCCCGGGGGCGGCACGGCCGCGGCGTGCCGTTCGGCGGCGGTCAGTGCGCTCCGGTGCCGGTGAGCGAACGGACCTCCAGCTCCGCGTACTTGCCCTTGTCGGGCTCCTCCTTGGAGAGGATGGTGCCCAGCCAGCCGAGAAGGAAGCCGACCGGGATCGAGATGATGCCGGGGTTGGACAGCGGGAACCAGTGGAAGTCGACGTCCGGGAACATCGCGGTGGGTGCGCCGGAGACGACCGGCGAGAACAGCACCAGGCCGACGGCGGCGATCAGACCGCCGTAGATGGACCACAGCGCGCCCTGGGTGGTGAACCGCTTCCAGAAGAGGCTGTAGAGGATCGTCGGCAGGTTGGCGGAGGCGGCGACCGCGAACGCCAGGGCGACGAGACCGGCGACGTTGAGGTCGCGGGCGAGGGCGCCGAGGCCGATCGACACGATGCCGATGAACACGGTCGACCAGCGGGCCGCCTTCATCTCCTGCTTCTCGGTGGCCTGGCCCCGCTTGATGACGTTCGCGTAGATGTCGTGGGCGAACGAGGAGGACGAGGCCAGGGTGAGGCCGGCGACCACGGCGAGGATGGTGGCGAACGCGACCGCGGAGATCGAGGCCAGCAGGATCGCGCCCCAGGTGGAGTCGACGCCGCCCAGGTGCAGGGCGAGCAGTGGCGCGGCGGTGTTGCCGGCCGGGTTGGAGTCGGTGATCTCCTTGGGGCTCATCAGCGCGGCGGCGCCGAAGCCGAGGGCCAGGGTCATCAGGTAGAAGGCGCCGATGAGGCCGATGGCCCACAGGACGGACTTGCGGGCCGCCTGGGCGGTGGGAACCGTGTAGAAGCGGATCAGGATGTGCGGCAGGCCGGCGGTGCCGAGGACCAGGGCGATGCCGAGCGAGATGAAGTCGATCTTGCTCATCTCGCTGATGCCGTACTTCAGGCCGGGCTCGAGGAAGGCGTCGCCCTTGCCGCTGTTGGCGGCGGCGGTGCCGAGCAGGTCGGAGATGTTGAAGTTGAACTTCAGCAGCACCAGGAAGGTCAGCAGCGCCGCGCCGAACATCAGCAGCACGGCCTTGACCATCTGGACCCAGGTGGTGCCCTTCATGCCGCCGATGGACACGTACATGATCATCAGCACGCCGACCAGGGCGACGATGAGGATCTTGCCGGCCTCGCTGGTGATGCCGAGGAGCAGCGAGACCAGCACGCCGGCGCCGGCCATCTGGGCCAGCAGGTAGAAGATCGAGACCACGATGGTGGAGACGCCGGCCGCGGTGCGGACCGGGCGCTGGCGCATCCGGTAGGCGAGCACGTCGCCCATGGTGTAGCGGCCGGAGTTGCGCAGCGGCTCGGCGACCAGCAGCAGGGCGATGAGCCAGGCCACCAGGAAGCCGATGGAGTAGAGGAAGCCGTCGTAACCGGAGAGCGCGATCGCGCCGGCGATGCCCAGGAAGGACGCGGCGGACATGTAGTCGCCGGAGATGGCGAGGCCGTTCTGGAATCCGGAGAACTGGCGGCCGCCGGCGTAGAAGTCGGCGGCGTCCTTGGTCTGGCGGCCGGCCCAGACGGTGATGCCCAGGGTCGCCAGGACGAAGGCGGTGAAGAGGCTGATGATCAGCGTGCGGTGCTCACTGGCCTCGTTGGCCGCGAGGATCACGTAGTCGGTGCTCACGCGCCGCCCTCCATCCGGGTCTTGATGGCTTCCGCCTTCGGGTCGAGCTTGGCCGCGGCGGTGCGGGCGTACCACCAGGCGATCAGGAAGGTGCTGACGAACTGCAGGACACCGAGGACGAGGGCGACGTTGATGTTGCCGACGACCTTGGCGCCCATGAAGCCGCCCGCGTAGTTGGAGAGCAGGACGTACAGCAGGTACCAGGTTATGAAGGCGATGGTCAGCGGGAAGGCGAACGAGCGGTAGGAGCGGCGTAGTTCGCCGAACTCCTCGCTCTCCTGCACCTGGGCGTACTCCTCGGTGGACGGCACCCGCGTGTGCGGCGTCTCGAGGGGCGGTGAGTCTGCCACGGAGTCTCCTCGTGCATGGGAAGCGGTCGGTACGGACATAGGAAAATCAGCCTGCTTGTGATGTGGATCACTCGACAAGGTCGAGATGCTAGGGCCCCGGAACGTGATCCGACAGGGGGTCGCGGCTCTTCGCCCCTTGTCCGCCTTCACGGAGCGGAAGCGGGACCGGTTCAACCGAGTACCGATGTTCGGTAATCGTTGCGGTAGGTCATTGCTGGCCAGCGACTTCGGGAGATAGCTTCCTCCCTGAACCATCCGTCATGTACCTGTCTGCGGCACAACTCTGTCCAGGCGGGCCTCGATTCAGGATGATGTGGAGACCCCATGGCTCATCTGAGCTCAAGACGCCGGCTGGCCCTCGCGGTGCCGGTCGCGTTGTCGCTGACGGCGTCACTCGGCTTCCTGCCGGCCACCGCCGTGGCGGCCCCGACGTCCGACGTCACCGCCGCGGCCGCCACGGCCGGCGAGACGATGTCGTACGTCGTCAACACCAGGACGGACCGTGGCACGGTCGCCTCCGTCAAGAAGGCGATAGCCAAGGCCGGTGGCTCGATCGTCACGTCGTACGACAAGATCGGCGTGATCGTCGTCCACTCGGCCGACCCGTCCTTCGGCGCGAAGATCCGCACCGTGCGCGGCGTGGAGAGCGCCGGCGCCACCCGGACCGTGCCGTTCGTCCCGGCCGCCACCACCGACGTGGGCGCCGTGGACCGCCTGAGCGCGGCCGAGGCCGCCGAGATCGCCGAGGCGTCCGCCGAGGCGGGCCTGAGCGAGCCGCTCGAGGCCGACCAGTGGGACCTGCCGGCGATCGGCGCCGACAAGGCCGCCACGATCAACCCGGGCAGCAAGAAGGTCACCGTCGCCGTGATCGACACCGGCGTCGACGACACCCACCCGGACCTGGCGCCGTCCTTCTCGGCCTCGCAGTCCGCCGACTGCTCCACCGGCGTGGCCGACACCACCGCCGGCGCCTGGCGCCCGGTCGACGACGACCACTACCACGGCACCCACGTCGCCGGCTCGATCGCCGCCGCCCGCAACGGCGTCGGCATCGCCGGCGTCGCGCCCGGCGTGAAGGTCTCGGGCATCACCGTCGCCCAGCCGGACGAGAACCAGCTGTTCTTCACGGAGGCCATCGTCTGCGCCTTCGTCTTCGCCGCCGACAGCGGCGTCGAGGTCACGAACAACAGCTATTACATCGACCCGTGGGAGTACAACTGCCCCGACGACCCGGACCAGAAGGCCCTTCTGGACGCGGTCACCCGGGCCAAGAAGTACGCCGAGTCCAAGGGCACCCTGCACGTCGCCTCGGCCGGCAACTCCTACAACGACCTCGACGGGGACGCCATCCTCGACGAGGGCAGCCCGGACGACGGCACCCCGATCACGCGGACCATCGATCCGCACGTGTGCCTCGACATGCCGGCCCAGCTGGACGGCGTGGTGACCGTCTCCGCCACCGGCTACTTCAACGGCAAGTCGTACTACTCGAACTACGGCAAGGGCGTCATCGACGTCGCCGCGCCGGGTGGTGACGCGCGCCAGATCCCGACGGGCACCCCGTCGCAGAACGGCCGCATCCTCTCCACCATGCCGAGTGGCGGCTACGCTTGGCTCCAGGGCACCTCGATGGCCGGTCCGCACGCCGCCGCCGTGGCCGCCCTCATCAAGTCGACGCACCCGCACGCCACTCCGGGCGCGCTGGCGGCGATGCTGAAGGCACAGGCGACCAAGTTCGACTGCCCCGAGACGTACGACTACAACAACGACGGCGTCGAGGACGCGATCTGCGTCGGCGGCCCGCGTCAGAACGGCTTCTACGGCGCCGGCATCGTCGACGCCCTGAAGGCCGTCACCAAGTAGCACCCCGTCGCACGCACCACCGCGGCACCGGCGTCCGCCCGGCCCTTGGGCCGGGCGGACGTCGTTTCCCACCCCGGAGGGACGGAACGCGGTCCGCCACTTGCCGTGGCCCGCTTGCCCGGATTCATCCCCTCCGGTGAAGATCGTCCCGTGACCGTGACGACGTCAACATCCGATCAGGCGGCAGCGGGTGACGGACCGCCACCCCGCGGACCGTCCGCCGGCCGGGCCGTCGCGCTGCTCGTCCTGGTGACGGCCGGGGCAC
>NZ_JACADT010001310.1:0-1251 GCF_013421635.1 Streptomyces sp. UH6
CCCGCCGACGGAGGGCGGCCGGTGCTGCTCCTGGCCGCCCATCACCTGGTGGTGGACTCCGTGTCCTGGCGGGTGATCCTGGAGGACCTGGACACCGCCTACCGCGCGCTGCGCGCCGGGGACCCGGTGGACCTCGGCCCGAAGACCACGTCGTTCCGCGCCTGGGCGACGCGTCTGGCGGCGCACACCGCCGCCGGCGGCTTCGACGCGGAACTGCCGTACTGGCTGGGCGTCGAGGAGACCGAGCTGCCCACCGACCTCGACGGCGCCGACACGGCCGCCCACGAGGAGAGCGTCACCGCCGTCCTGGACGACGAGGACACCCGCCGCCTGCTCCAGGAGGTCCCCGAGGCGTACCGCACCCACGTCAACGACGTGCTGCTGTGCGCCCTGGGCCGGGTCCTCGCGCGCTGGACCGGACGCGACCGGGTCACGGTGGCCCTGGAGGGCCACGGCCGCGAGGACCTCTTCGACGGGACCGACCTCTCCCGCACCGTCGGATGGTTCACCGCGATGTACCCCGTCACCCTGGACGTGCCGCGCTCGGCGGACACCGGGACCCTGCTGAAGTCGGTCAAGGAGAACCTGCGGGCCGTCCCGCACGGCGGCCTCGGCCACGGCGCCCTGCGGTACCTCCGCCCGGACGGCGGCGACACCGCCGCCGAACTGCCCGGGCTGCCGCAGATCTCCTTCAACTACCTGGGCCGGCAGGACTGGCACACCGCCCCGGGCGGCCTGCTGCACGCCCCCTGCGACGGCCTGACCGGCGGCATGGACCCCGGCGCCCGGCGCCCGCACCTCATCGACGTGCTCGGCCGGGTCACCGACAAACGGCTGGAGTTCACCTGGTCGTACTCGCGGGAGATCCACCACCGGGAGACCGTGGCCCGCCTCGCCGCCGAGACGGTCGACGAACTGCGCGCGATCGTCCGGCACTGCGCCACCCCCGGCGCCGGCGGCCGCACCCCGTCGGACTTCCCGCTGGCCCGCCTCGACCAGGCCGCCGTGGACCGCCTCGCCGGCACCGGCCGGGACGTCACCGACGTCTACCCGCTCACCCCCACCCAGGCCGGCATGGTCGTCCACGCCCTGGACGAACCCGGGCAGGGCCTGTACGTCGAACAGATCACCTTCGTCATGGACGGCGTGCGCGACGCGCGGACGCTCGCCGCCGCCTGGCAGCACGTCGTCGACCGCACGCCCGTGCTGCGCACCGCCGTCGTCCTGAGCGACGTGCCGGAGCCGCTCCAG
>NZ_JACADT010001311.1:0-1250 GCF_013421635.1 Streptomyces sp. UH6
CGACCACCCGGTCCAGCCCGGCGAGCAGGGCGCGGCGCAGCGGCCGCCGCAGCGAACGGAACCGCACCGGCTCCTGCAGGGTGACCGACGCGCCGGAGAGGGCGCACGCGAGGCGCAGCACGTCGGTGACGGTGTCCAGCAGCAGTTCCTGACCCGCGGCGGCCCGGACCGCGTTGACCACCGCGCGGTTCTCGCGGACCGGGAACGTCTCGGGCTGCGGCCCGCGCGCGCAGCGCCCGGCCAGCAGCCGCAGCTCCTCCAGTCCGTCCTCGCCGAGCGGGACGGGCGAGGAGGCGAGCGACAGGTAGAGCGCGGAGAGTTCCTCCTCCAGGGGTCCGCCGAGGTGGATCACGGTGATCCGGTCACCGGCCGAGGCGATCAGCTCGTCGTGCGCGGCGAGCATCTCGTCGTAGGTGTGCCCGTGGACGCCGTAGGAGGGCAGATCGAGAAGGTTCAGCACCCCGTCGCGGAGCTGGGCCTGAACGCCGGGCCGGGCCCGGTCGTCCGCGAGTGCCTCGGTCAGGCAGCGGTGCCAGAACTCCGCGGTGTCCGGCACGCCGGCCGGGAAGTCCTTGAAGTAGACGTTGTGGCGCACGTGGTCGCCCACCAGTTCCCCCACCGTGGCCAGGGTGCGCCTCGCCACCGGCCCCACCACCTCGGGGGACAGTCCGGACAGGTGCCGCAGCAGCTCGCCGGAGAGCGTGAATCCCGCCGTCAGCAGCGCGGAGTCGAGCCGCCCGGCCAGGCCGGCTCCGTCTCCGGACGGGCCGATCGGGGCGGGCAGGCGGAACGTGCGGCGAAGGACCAGCTGTTCGAGGAGGGGACGCATACCGGGATGATCCCAGCGCGGCCCGAGGGGACGCACCGGGGTTTTTCGACTGGCGGCGCGGGCGCCGGCCGCCAGAGTGGAACCATGGACAGGCAGATCACCCAGCACCGGGTCTACGACGACTCCGCCGAGGACGGAGCGCGGGTCCTCGTCGACCGCCTCTGGCCGCGCGGCCTCAGCAAGGATGCGGCCCACCTCGACGCGTGGCTGCGCGATGTCGCGCCGTCGAACGAACTGCGCCGGTGGTACGGCCACGACCCGGCGCGGTACGAGGAGTTCCGCACGCGCTACCTCGCCGAGCTCGAGGACGACGCGCACCGCGAGGCGGCGGAGCGCCTGCGCGCCCTGGCCGACGAGGGACCGGTGGTCCTGCTGACGGCGACCCGCGACCCCGGGATCAGCCATACGGCCGTGCTCGCGC
>NZ_JACADT010001312.1:0-1250 GCF_013421635.1 Streptomyces sp. UH6
GCAGCACGCCGGCGACCAGCAGCAGGAGGACGGTGAGGCCGCCCGCCGCGTCCGCGACCAGCGTCAGCAGCCAGATCTCGAGCACCAGCCACGCGGCCACGCCGAGCGGCACGGCGGTGCGCGCCCGGGAACGGGGCTGCCGGGCCTGGCGCGAGGAGGAGGCCGAGGAGCCGGAGGAGGTGGTGGGCGGGAAGGAGCGCTGAGGGCCGGTCGTCATGCCTCCAGTGTGCCTGGTGGCCCCCCTCACCCGCGCCGGGGCCGCCCGAGAACCCGTCCGGCCCGCTCCCCCACGCCCCAGGCGGTGACCCGCCAGAGCGCCTCGACCAGGATGTCGCGGCTCATCTTGGAGTCGCCGTGCTCACGCTCCACGAAGGTGATCGGCACTTCGACCACGTGGTAGCCGGCCCGCACGGCGCGCCGGGCCAGGTCGACCTGGAAGCAGTACCCCTGGGAGGCGACGTCGGCGAGCCCGAGCCCCTCCAGGGTGGCGCGGCGGAAGGCGCGGAACCCGCCGGTGACGTCGCGGATGGGGACGTCGAGCAGGACCCGGGAGTAGAGGCTGCCGCCGCGGGAGATGAATTCGCGGGAGCGGGGCCAGTTGACGACCCGGCCTCCGGGCACCCAGCGGGACCCGAGGACCAGGTCGGCGCCCTTGAGCGCGGTGAGCAGCCGGGGCAGTTCCTCGGGCTGGTGGGAGCCGTCGGCGTCCATCTCGATCAGGACGTCGAAGCCGTGCTCGATCCCCCAGCGGAACCCGGCGAGGTAGGCGGCGCCCAGCCCCTCCTTGCCCTTGCGGTGGAGGACCGTGACCTGGTCGTCCTCGGCCGCCAGTTCGTCGGCGATCTTGCCGGTGCCGTCCGGGCTGTTGTCGTCGGCGACGAGGACGTGCGCCTCGGGGACGGCGGCCCGGACGCGGCGGACGATCGGCGCGACGTTGTCGGCCTCGTTGTAGGTCGGGATGATCACCAAGGCCTTGCCGAGCGGGCCGAACCGTCTCTCCTGGCCACCCGCGGCGGGGGCACCGACGCCGTCCTCGTTCACTGCTGCCCTTTCGTCTCCGCGCCGTCGACCGCGCGGAGGCGGGCGCCGTGCGCAGCCAAGTCCCTACGCCGGGGACCACCTTAGTGGGCGGCCTCCGGGCGGACACGACGGCGCGACGGACCGGTGTCCCGGCCGGACGGGCTCAGGGGCCGCGGAAGCGTGCAAAGGGGACGTACCCGGGACAGGACGCCCGCGGGCCGGCCACGGGA
>NZ_JACADT010001313.1:0-1245 GCF_013421635.1 Streptomyces sp. UH6
GCTCGGCGAGGCCCTCGGGGCTCAGCGGCAGGGTGACGACGCCGCGGGCGCCGGAGTCCATGGCGGCGGTGAGCGTGGTGGAGGACGAGTCGGCGGTGATCAGCACGACGCCGACCGCCGGGTGGCGCAGCACGATCTCCCGGATCAGCTCCAGCGCGGGCACCGGGCCGATCCGTTCGTGGACCAGGACGACCTCGGGCAGCTCCTCCACCGACTCGGCGGCGCCCGCGCCGAGGGCGTCGAGCAGGGTGGCGGAGTCGTGCACGGGCGGCGCGGCCACCACCTCGGGCAGCTGGTCGAGGAGCGCGGCGAGGGCGCGGGCGGAGTCGATGTCTCCCACGGCGGGGAGGATGCGGACGGTCATCGGCGGCCCCTCAGCTCTTGTCCTGCTCGAGGGTGTACGTCCGGTCGGCGGGCGGCACGGCGCCGTCGTCGCCGCCGGCCACCAGGGCGAGGCGCACGTGCTCGGCGAACGACTCGGCGTAGGCGACGCGCTGGGCGTCGTCGGTGGAGAGCGCGAACGTGATCGGCACGGCCTCGGTGGCGGTGCGGCGGTTGGCGCCGCTGCCGTCGGGCTGGAGGGCGGTCAGTTTGCCGACGTCGATGACGCGGGCGTTCTGCACGATCAGCCGGGACTGGTCCTGGCCGCGTTCCTCGCCCTCGAAGGTGGCGAAGATGTTGACCCGCGCGCCGGCGGTGATCTTGCCGGCGACGCCGGTGGAGGCGTCGATCATGATGGCGATCTCCTGCTCCCCGCGTCGGAGTTCGGGGCGGTCGACCACCATGTCGGACTGGAGCAGGGAGCCCTTGCGGAGCTGGGTGACGGCGATCTTCCCGCGGATCTCGGAGAGGTCGGTGACGGCGGTGCCGGACAGCCAGCGCTCGGGCATGCTGATCTTCTCGAACTGGCCCGGGTCGAGCTCCTGGTACGGCGCGACGTCCGCCTTCAGGCGGTAGGCGGTCACCTCGGGGCCGACCTTGGAGTTCACGTCCCGGACCACCGCGAGCACTCCGGCGAACGCCACGAGGGCGGCTATCGCCGAGAGGACCAGCAGCAGAACGCCGCGGCGCTGGCGGGAGTTCACGGTCTGTTTCACCTCGGGGTTCGTGTTTCGGGGGTGCGGTGGAGCGGTTCGGGCGGGACGGAACGGTTCGTGCGTCGGTGCGGGTGGTGCGGTCGGCGGTGCCGGTGGTGCGGTCGGCGGTGCGGGTGGTGCGGTCGGCGGTGCGGGTGGTGCGGTCGGT
>NZ_JACADT010001314.1:0-1244 GCF_013421635.1 Streptomyces sp. UH6
GAGCGTCGTACGTAGTGCACCCATCACGAACCTCCCGTTACCAGGAGGCTCCCCCGGACCGCGCCGTCCCGCATCGGGACCGTGCCGGGTATGCCACGAACGAACGTGCGCGCGCCGCCCGTTCGGAGCAGCGCGCGCCCGTCGTGCGGTGCCGGGGCCGGTCGGGGCGGGGTGCGGTGGCCCCGCCCCGGCGGGTCACACGAGGTCGACGATGTCCGCGATCGAGCCGACGACCTCGGAGGGGCGGAACGGGTAGTTCTCCACCTGGTCCTTGCCGGTCGAGCCGGTGAGCACCAGGTAGGTGCGCATGCCCGCCTCCATGCCGGCCAGCACGTCGGTGTCCATCCGGTCGCCGATCATGGCGGAGCTCTCCGAGTGCGCGCCGAGCCGGTTGAGGCCGGTGCGCATCATCAGCGGGTTGGGCTTGCCGGCGAAGTACGGCTGCTTGCCGGTGGCGCGGGTGATCAGGGCGGCCACCGAGCCGGTCGCGGGGAGCGGTCCCTCGGTGGAGGGGCCGGTCTCGTCGGGGTTGGTGGCGATGAACCGGGCGCCGCCGTTGATCAGCCGGACGGCCTTGGTCATCGCCTCGAAGGAGTAGGTGCGGGTCTCGCCGAGGACGACGTAGTCGGGGTCGTGGTCGGTGAGCACGTACCCGATGTCGTGCAGCGCGGTCGTCAGGCCCGCCTCGCCGATGGCGTAGGCGGTGCCGCCGGGCCGCTGGTCGTCGAGGAACTGGGCGGTCGCCAGGGCGGAGGTCCAGATGTTCTCCACCGGCACGTCCAGACCCATCCGGCGGAGCCGGGCCTGGAGGTCGCGGGGCGTGTAGATGGAGTTGTTGGTCAGGACCAGGAACGGACGGTCCTTGTCCTTCAGGCGCTTGATGAACTCCTCCGCGCCGGGGATCGGGACGCCCTCGTGGATGAGCACCCCGTCCATGTCGGTGAGCCACGACTCGATGGGCTTCCGCTCGGACATCCACAGCCTCCTGAACCTCTACTGCCACCGGAGGCCCACCCTATGCGCCCCGCCGCTCCCGGCCCAGAGGTGTCCACCGCAGTTCGCACCCGCCCCGGTGCACGCCGCCGCACGTGAGGGCCCGTGCGGGGATCGTGCCGCCGAGAGACCGGGGCCGGGGCTGGCGCAGGTGGCGGGGCGGGCGCGCGAGTTCATGTGCGCGGGTTCGGGTGCGCGGCTTCCGGTGCGCGGGTTCGCGTGCGCTAGTCCGGGTGCGCGGGTTCGGGTGC
>NZ_JACADT010001315.1:0-1239 GCF_013421635.1 Streptomyces sp. UH6
CTTCCCGAACCCGTCGTCACGCCCGCTCCACCGTCCCCTCGGCGACCCGGAACCGCGCCCCGGTCAGCGCCGCCGGCACGTCCTCGTCCACCGCCGCCGTCACCATCACCTGCTCGGCCGGCGCGACCAGCTCCGCCAGCCGGTCCCGCCGTCGCGCGTCCAGCTCGGCGAAGACGTCGTCCAGGATCAGCACCGGCTCGTTGCCCTCGGCCCGCAGCAGTTCGTAGGAGGCGAGCCGCAGGGCCAGCGCGTACGACCAGGATTCGCCGTGCGACGCGTACCCCTTGGCCGGCAACCGCCCCAGCCGCAGCACCAGATCGTCCCGGTGCGGCCCGGCCAGCGTCACGCCCCGTTCGATCTCCTGCTTCCGCACCCCGGCCAGGGCCTCCAGCAACTGCTGGTACAGCTCCTCGCGGGTGTGCCCGTCGCCGGGCGCGGACGCCTTGTACTCCAGCGCGACCGGCCCGCCGCCGGGGGCCAGCTGCTCGTACGCCTTGTCGGACAGCGGCTGCAGCACGGCAATCAGGTCGAGCCGCTGCGCCAGCAGCTCGGCCCCCACCTGGGCCAGGTGCTGGTCCCAGATGTCCAGCGTCGACATGTCCATGTTCCGCCCACCGTGGCGGCGGGCCAGCGCGGCGGACTTCAGCAGGGTGTTGCGCTGCTTGAGCACCCGCTCGTAGTCGGACCGGACGCCCGCCATGCGCGGGGAGCGCGCAGTGACCAGCTCGTCGAGGAACCGCCGCCGCTCCCCGGGGTCGCCCTTGACCAGCGCCAGGTCCTCCGGCGCGAACAGCACCGTGCGCAGGATCCCCAGCACGTCACGGGGCCTGACCTGCGAGGACCTGTTGATCCGGGCCCGGTTGGCGCGGCCCGGGTTGAGCTCCAGCTCGATCAGCTGCTGCCGGTCCCCCTGCCGGACCTGGGCCCGCACGATCGCCCGCTCGGCGCCCATCCGCACCAGCGGAGCGTCCGAGGAGACCCGGTGGCTGCCCAGCGTCGCCAGGTAGCCGACGGCCTCGACCAGGTTGGTCTTGCCCTGCCCGTTGGGCCCCACGAACGCCGTGACGCCCGGGCCGAGAGGGACCTCGGCCCGGGCGTACGAGCGGAAGTCGGCCAGCGAGAGATGCGTGACATGCATGGACGGGCGCCGACCTCCCCGGCGTGGACTGCTAGGCGGTGCGGGGGTCCTGCCCTGCTCCGGGCAGGACCCCGTGTGCTGCGGACTACTTCTGCGTGACC
>NZ_JACADT010001316.1:0-1239 GCF_013421635.1 Streptomyces sp. UH6
ACCTCCCGCTCCGGGGCCAAGCGGCGGGCCGCCCTGGAGATCGGTGCGCACGCCGCCCTGGAGACCGGGGCGCGGCTGCCGGAGAAGGCCGACATCGTGGTCGAGACGGTGGGCGAGGCGACCTGGTCGCACTCCCTGAAGGCGCTCAAGGCGGGCGGAACCCTCGTGGTGGCGGGCGCCACCAGCGGGGCCAACCCGCCGGCCGACCTCCACCGGGTCTTCTACCTCCAGCAGCGGGTGATCGGTTCCACCGGCGGCACCCGCGAGGAATTCGTCCGGCTGCTGCGCTTCCTGGAGAACACCGGCGTGCGCCCGCGCATCGACCGGGTGCTGCCGCTCACCGCGATCCACGACGGCTTCCGCGCGATGATCGCCGGCGGGCTGAACGGCAAGGTGGTCGTCCGTCCCTGAGTGAGGTGAGGCTCCCGCGCCCGGGGGTGTGACGCGGACCCACGTTCACAGGAGGCCGGTCGTCATCTATGCTGGACGAGCGTCCACTGGAGTGGTCGTTCGTCGATGACGCCCAGCGCTGGAGGCCATCCGATGTCCCACGGCACCCCCGCACCGCACGAACCCGCCTCCGGGACCGCCGGGCGGCAGACGGCCGTGGACAAGGCGCTGCACCTGATGATGACGCTCGCCGAGACCGGTGAGTCGATCGGTGTCAGCGGGCTCGCCCGCCGCACCGGACTCAGCAAGTCGACCGCCTTCCGGCTGCTCGGCATCCTGGAACGCAACGCCGTGGTGGAGAAGGTGGGCAGCGCCTACCGCCTGGGCACCCAGCTCTACGACCTCGGGACCCGCGGCGTCTACGGCTCCTCCATCGGCCTGCGCGAGCGACTGGTGCCGCACCTGGCGGAGCTGTACGAGTCCACCCACGAGACGGTGCACCTCGCGGTGCTGCACGGCACCGAGGTGGTCTACGCGAACAAGCTGTACGGCCACCGGCCCACGCCCTGCCCGTCCCGGATCGGCTCCCGGCTGCCCGCCTCGGTGACCGCGGTGGGCAAGGTGCTCCTCGCCTTCGACCCGGAGGCCGCGGAGGCGGTGATCGAAGGGGGACTGCACCCGGCGACGGCGCACTCGATCACCGACCCGGTGGCGTTCCGCGCCCACCTGGCGAGGATCCGCGCGGCCGGCGTGGCCGAGGACCACGAGGAGTCCACGCCGGGGCTCAGCTGCGTCGCCGTACCGGTCCTCGGTCCGGCCGGCCTGCCGGTCGCGGCGCTGTCGGTCGCC
>NZ_JACADT010001317.1:0-1239 GCF_013421635.1 Streptomyces sp. UH6
TGCAGGCACAGCCGTTCCGGACCGACCGGGGCGCGGTGGCGGTGGTGACGGACAACCAGAACGCGTCGTTCGCCCTGCTGGAGAGGTGACGGGCCGCCACCGGGACGGGGCGGCCGGGGCACGGAGCGGGCTGCCGGGGTCTGGACCCGGGCCGCCGCGCACGGTACCCAGGGTGCGGGCGGCGCCCGGTTCGCCCCCGGGTTCGCGCGGCACCGCTCGGGCAGGGAAGAATCGGGGTGCGTGCCGCCACGGCGGTGCGGTGGTGAGACGCTGCACGGGGTCGCGTACACACGAAGGCGACGCGGCTCTCACGGGGAGGTGGCAGGCAAGTGGTGGATCAGCTGACACAGACCGATCCGCGCCGGATCGGTCCGTTCGAGGTGCTCGGACGGCTGGGAGCCGGAGGCATGGGCCTGGTCTATCTCGCGCGCTCGGCCTCCGGGCGGCGGGTGGCGATCAAGACCGTGCGGACGGAGCTCGCCGAGGACCAGCTGTTCCGCGTCCGCTTCACGCGTGAGGTGGAGGCGGCCCGCGCCGTCTCCGGCTTCTACACGGCCGCCGTGGTCGACGCCGACCCGCGGGCCGCGGTGCCCTGGCTGGCGACCGCCTACGTCCCGGCTCCGTCGCTCGAGGAGATAGTGAACGAATGCGGCCCGCTGCCGGTGCAGGCGGTCCGCTGGCTGGCCGCGGGCGTCGCCGAGGCGCTGCAGTCGATCCACGGCGCGGGCCTGGTGCACCGCGACCTCAAGCCGTCCAACGTCCTGGTGGTCGAGGACGGCCCGCGGGTGATCGACTTCGGTATCGCCTCCGGCGTCTCCTCCACCCGGCTGACCATGACCAACGTCGCGGTCGGCACCCCCGCCTACATGTCCCCGGAGCAGGCCAAGGACTCCCGCAGCGTCACCGGGGCCAGCGACGTCTTCTCGCTGGGCTCCACGCTGGTCTTCGCGGCCACCGGGCACCCGCCGTTCCACGGCGCCAACCCGGTGGAGACGGTCTTCATGCTGCTGCGTGAGGAGCCGGACCTGGAGGGGCTGCCCGACGAGCTGCGGCCGCTGATCGACGCCTGCATGAAGATGGACGCCTCGGCCCGCCCCAGCCCGGCGGACCTCCAGGCCCAGCTCGCCCCGCACCTGTTCGGTGCGGGCTCCGACGACAGCGGCACCGCCTCGGCGTGGCTGCCGGAGCGGGCCGTCCACCTCATCGAGCAGCGCCGCAACGGCGGCCGCACCATCATGG
>NZ_JACADT010001318.1:0-1236 GCF_013421635.1 Streptomyces sp. UH6
CCGCACGTCGTGCGGTCGGCCGCCGCCACCGTGGGCCGCCGGCTGACGGACGAGGACCGGCCGGACGCCGCCCGGCTCGCCTGGCAGGCCGGTCTGGAGGAGGCCAGGGTCGGCATGGACCAGCTCGGCCGGCGCATCGAGCCGGCGGCCGACTGGGACGACCTGGTGCTGCACGAGCGGCAGTCGGGCGTGCTGCGGGAGATCGTCGCGCACGTACGGCAGCGGGCCACCGTCCACCAGGAGTGGGGCTTCGCCGGGACCCTGCGCCGCGGCCTCGGCGTCACCGCGATGTTCGCGGGCGGCTCCGGCACCGGCAAGACGCTGGCCGCCGAGGTGATGGCGAAGGAACTCGGCCTCGACCTGTTCGTGATCGACCTGTCCCAGGTGGTCAGCAAGTACATCGGCGAGACCGAGAAGAACCTGCGCCGCGTCTTCGACGCCGCCGAACGCGGCGGCGCTCTGCTGCTGTTCGACGAGGCGGACGCGCTCTTCGGCAAGCGCAGCGAGGTCAAGGACAGCCACGACCGGTACGCGAACCTCGAGGTCAGCTACCTGCTGATGCGTATGGAGGCGTACCGAGGTCTCGCCGTCCTCACCACCAACATGAAGCAGGCCCTGGACACCGCGTTCCTGCGCCGCATCCGCTTCGTCGTCGACTTCCCCTTCCCCGCCGAGCACGAACGGGCGGAGATCTGGCGCCGGGTGATCCCGCGGCAGACCCCGGTGAAGGGCATCGACCCGGATCTGCTCGCCCAGCTCACCGTGGCGGGCGGCTCGATCCGCAACATCGCCCTGTCCGGCGCGTTCCTCGCCGCCGAGGAGGGCGACCGGCTGCAGATGCGGCACATGCTGGCGGCCGCCCGTACGGAGTACCAGAAGCTGGAGCGGTCCCTGACGCCGGGGGAGGTACGGGGATGGGTGTGAACGGGGGGAGCGGCACGGAGCCCCGCGAGATCCGGGTGGAGATCGGTGAACTCGCCCTCCACGGCTTCCGCGTGGACGCGGACCACGTCTCGGCCGCCTTCGAGCACGAACTGACCCGGCTGATCCGCGCCCACGGCGTTCCGCTCGCGGCCGACGGCGCGCTGCGCGCCGACGCCCTCACCGGTCTGCCGCCCCTGCCCTCGGGACTCTCGGCACGACGCCTCGGCCAGGAACTGGCCCGCGCCGTGCACCAGGGACTCAGCGGCCACGGGGAGGTGACCCGGTGAGCGGCTCCCCCACCCAGGACACCCG
>NZ_JACADT010001319.1:0-1235 GCF_013421635.1 Streptomyces sp. UH6
CTCGCGGCGCTGCGCCGGATCACCGGCGACCTGACCGCCGTGGTCACGGTCGCCGACGACGGCGGCTCCAGCGGCCGCCTGCGCCAGGAACTGGGGGTGCTGCCCCCCGGCGACCTGCGCAAGGCGTTGGCCGCCCTGTGCGGCGACGACGACTGGGGCCAGACCTGGGCCCGGGTCATCCAGCACCGCTTCCAGACCGAGGGCGACCTGCACGGCCACGCCGTCGGCAACCTGCTGATCGTGGCCCTCTGGGAGCAGCTCGGCGACCACGTCCAGGCGCTGGACCTGGTGGGCCGGCTGCTCGGCGCGAACGGCCGGGTGCTGCCCATGTCCGCCGTACCGCTGGAGCTCCAGGCCCTGGTGAAGGGCCACGACCCGGCGCGTCCGGAGGACGTGGACACCGTCCGGGGCCAGGCGACGGTCGCGCTGACTCCGGGCGAGGTGCAGTCCGTCCACCTGGTGCCGCACGACCCGCCGGCCGTCCCCGAGGCCGTGGCGGCGGTGCTGGACGCCGACTGGGTGGTCCTCGGACCGGGCTCCTGGTTCTCCTCGGTGATCCCGCACCTGCTGGTCCCCGAACTGCTCGAGGCGCTCACGCAGACCCGCGCACGCCGGGTGCTCTCGCTGAACCTCGCGCCGCAGCCGGGAGAAACCGAGGGCTTCTCCCCGCAGCGTCATGTGGAGGTTTTGGCACGACACGCCCCTAAACTCGCCCTGGACGTGGTGCTGGCCGACGAGGCCGCCGTACCCGACCGCGAAGCGCTCGCCGCGGCCGCCAAGCGGGTCGGCGCGGCGGTCGAGCTGGCCCCCGTGGCCCGGACCGACGGAACCCCCCGGCACGATCCGGAGCTGCTGGCGGCCGCGTACGACCGTATTTTTCGGATGCATGGAAGGATCGGCCCATGGCGATGACGTCGGCTGTGAAGGACGAGATCTCACGGCTTCCCGTCACCCGGACCTGCTGCAGAAAGGCGGAGGTCTCCGCCCTGCTCCGGTTCGCCGGCGGCCTCCACCTGGTGAGCGGCCGGATCGTGATCGAGGCCGAACTGGACGCCGCCAACGCGGCCCGGCGCCTCAAGCGGGACATCCTGGAGATCTTCGGCCACAGCTCCGAGCTGATCGTCATGGCGCCCGGCGGGCTGCGCCGCGGTTCCCGGTTCGTGGTGCGGGTGGTCGCGGGCGGTGACCAGCTCGCCCGGCAGACGGGGCTGGTCGACGGCCGCGGCCGCCCGATC
>NZ_JACADT010000132.1:0-9203 GCF_013421635.1 Streptomyces sp. UH6
GGGGGTGATCGCAGGGTCGGCGGGAGGAGTAAAGGGGGTCTGACCTGGAGGAAGACTCCCCGCGGCGGGAAAACCGGCCTCACCCCCGTACGATGGGGTAAGGCCGTGGCATGTAACCGCCCGGCAGAAGGCCCCGCGCCACCCACCGAGGCGCGCGTCGGCCACCTCACACTCCCGGGAGTTAGTCGCACTATGGCCACGCGCCACGACATCCGCAACGTCGCCATCGTCGCCCACGTCGACCACGGCAAGACGACCATCGTCGATGCCATGCTCAAGCAGGCCGGCGCCTTCGCCGCGCACCAGCTGGAGTCCGTCGACGACCGCGTCATGGACTCGAACGACCTGGAGCGTGAGAAGGGCATCACGATCCTCGCCAAGAACACGGCGGTGAAGTACCACCCCAAGGACGGCGGGGAGCCCATCACCATCAACATCATCGACACCCCCGGCCACGCCGACTTCGGCGGCGAGGTCGAGCGCGGTCTGTCGATGGTGGACGGTGTCGTCCTCCTCGTGGACGCCTCCGAGGGCCCGCTGCCGCAGACCCGCTTCGTGCTGCGCAAGGCCCTCCAGGCCCGCAAGCCCGTCATCCTGTGCATCAACAAGACGGACCG
This sequence comes from Streptomyces sp. UH6, assembly GCF_013421635.1. Lineage (NCBI taxonomy): Bacteria > Bacillati > Actinomycetota > Actinomycetes > Kitasatosporales > Streptomycetaceae > Streptomyces > Streptomyces sp. UH6. The sequence goes on from NZ_JACADT010000132.1 coordinate 618, forward strand.
CCCCGACGCCCGCATCGACGAGGTCGTCAACGAGACGTACGACCTGTTCCTCGACCTGGACGCCGACGAGGACCAGATCGAGTTCCCGATCGTCTACGCCTGCGGCCGTGACGGCGTCGCCTCGCTGACCAAGCCCGCCGACGGCACGGTCCCCGAGGACAGCACCAACCTGGAGCCGTTCTTCTCCACCATCCTGGAGCACATCCCGGCGCCGACGTACGACGAGGGCGCCCCCCTCCAGGCGCACGTCACCAACCTGGACGCCGACAACTTCCTCGGCCGCATCGCGCTGCTGCGCGTGATGAACGGCGAGCTGCGCAAGGGCCAGACCGTGGCCTGGATGAAGCGCGACGGCTCCGTGACGAACGTGCGCATCAGCGAGCTGCTGATGACCGAGGCGCTCACCCGCAAGCCGGCCGAGGTGGCCGGCCCCGGCGACATCTGCGCCGTCGCGGGCATCCCCGACATCACCATCGGCGAGACCCTGGCCGACCCGGAGAACGCGGTCGCCCTGCCGCTGATCCAGGTGGACGAGCCGGCCATCTCGATGGTCATCGGCACCAACACCTCCCCGCTGGTCGGCCGCGGCGCCACCGGCAAGGGCGCCGACAACAAGGCGGCCGTCAAGGACCGCAAGGTCACCGCCCGCCAGGTCAAGGACCGCCTCGACCGCGAGCTCATCGGCAACGTCTCGCTCCGCGTCCTGGACACCGAGCGCCCCGACGCCTGGGAGGTGCAGGGCCGCGGCGAGCTGGCGCTGGCCATCCTGGTCGAGCAGATGCGCCGTGAGGGCTACGAGCTGACCGTCGGCAAGCCGCAGGTGGTCACCCGGGAGATCGACGGCAAGGTCCACGAGCCCGTCGAGCGCCTGACCGTCGACGTGCCCGAGGAGCACATGGGCGCCGTCACCCAGCTCATGGGCGTCCGCAAGGGCCGGATGGACAACATGTCCAACCACGGCTCCGGCTGGGTCCGCCTGGAGTTCGTCGTCCCCTCCCGCGGCCTGATCGGCTTCCGCACGGAGTTCCTGACGCAGACCCGCGGCACCGGCATCGCCCACTCCATCCACGAGGGCCACGAGCCCTGGTTCGGCACGCTGACCACGCGCAACAACGGTTCGCTGGTCGCCGACCGCTCCGGCGCCGTCACCGCCTTCGCGATGACCAACCTCCAGGAGCGCGGCGTGCTCTTCGTGGAGCCGGGCACCGAGGTGTACGAGGGCATGATCGTCGGCGAGAACTCCCGCTCCGACGACATGGACGTCAACATCACCAAGGAGAAGAAGCTCACGAACATGCGGTCCTCGACCGCCGACGTGACCGAGTCCCTGGTGCCGCCGCGCAAGCTGTCGCTGGAGCAGGCCCTGGAGTTCTGCCGCGACGACGAGTGCGTCGAGGTGACCCCGGAGGCCGCCCGCATCCGCAAGGTCGTCCTCGACCAGCGTGACCGCGCGCGCACGGCCTCCCGCGCCAAGCACTCCTGAGCCACGGCGGCCGCGCACGGCGGCCGTCAGCCACCCGCTCGAACCGGAGCCGGGCCTTCCTTCCACAGGAAGCGCCCGGCTCCGGCCGTTTCCGGTCTCCCGGTGCTCTCCCGGTGCCCTCGCGGCGGACCGCGGTGTCTGGAATGCGGACGCCTCCGACCGATAGATGTGTAACAAGTCCGTTTCGCAGTGATCTATCAGCAGGTTGTTTGTCCGGATTTTGGAAGAAGTACGCCCCAGGTGTGATCGAACCGCAACCTCTTGGGTGTGGTTCGGTCCGATGTGGATGGCAGATAGTTAGGCGCGTAGATAGCTCGGGTGAACGGGGCACGTGCTGCGAACGGCGCCGACTCACGAGCGCGGGGGCGCGGCATTTCGACCGGTACGGCCAACAGGTCTTTCCGGCCATGTCGTGACACCCACGGTTGACCCACATTGGACTCATGAGGAGGACCCCCAATGCGCGGTGCTAAGAGCGCCAAGTGGCTGGCGGGAGCCATCGTCGTCGCCCTGGCCGCCACGGCCTGCAGCTCCGGCGAGAAGGACGACAAGGCCACCGCCGGCGACAGCAAGCGGTACGTGTCGATCAACGTCGGTGAGCCGCAGAAGGGCATCATCCCCTCGGACACCAACGAGTCCAACGGCTCCTACATCGTCGACGCCGTCTTCGCCGGTCTGCTGACCTTCGACGACAAGGGCGGCATCGAGTACCTGAACGCCGAGTCGGTCACCACCGAGGACTCGAAGCTCTGGACGGTCAAGCTGAAGGAGGGCTGGAAGTTCCACGACGGCACCCCCGTCACCGCGAAGTCCTACGTGGACGCGTGGAACTGGTCCGCCCACGTCGACAACGTCCAGCAGAACTCGTTCTGGTTCGGTGACATCGCCGGCTACGACGACGTGCACCCGGCGAAGGAGGGCGCGAAGGCCAAGGCGGACACCATGTCCGGCCTGAAGGTCGTCGACGACACCACCTTCACGATCGAGCTGAAGGAGGCCATGCCCTTCTACCAGTACAAGATCGGTTACTCCACCTTCGCCCCGCTCCCCGAGGCGTTCTTCAAGGACCCGAAGGCGTTCAGCGAGAAGCCGATCGGCAACGGTCCCTACGAGTTCGAGAAGTGGGACCACAACAAGGTCATCAAGGTCAAGGCCTACGCCGAGTACAAGGGCGCCAACAAGGCGAAGAACGCCGGTGTCGAGTACAAGACGTACGAGACCCCCGAGGCCGCCTACCAGGACCTGATGTCCGGCAACCTGGACATCATCGACCAGGTCGGCCCGACGGACCTCGCCAACTACGAGTCCGACCTCGGCGACCGCGCCATCAGCCAGTCCTACGCGGCCGTCCAGACGCTGACCCCGGCCTTCTACTCGAAGTCCTTCAAGGACATCGACGTCAAGGTCCTCCAGGGCCTGTCGATGGCGATCGACCGCGAGACCATCACCAAGACGGTCCTCCAGGGCACCCGCACCCCGGCCGACGGCTTCGTCGCCCCGGGCGCGCAGGGCAAGCAGACGCTGGACACCGACGTCTTCACGTTCGACGCGGCCAAGGCCAAGCAGCTCATCGAGGACGGCGGCGGCGTCCCGGGCAACAAGATCTTCATCCAGTACAACACCGACGGTGGCCACAAGGAGTGGGTGACCGCGGTCTGCAACTCCATCACCAAGGCCACCGGTGTGGAGTGCGAGGGCGACGCCAAGCCGGACTTCGCCACCGACCTCGAGGCTCGTGACAACGACCAGGTCAAGTCGTTCTACCGCGGTGGCTGGGTGGGCGACTACCCGCTGAACGGCAACTTCATCAAGGAGCTCTACCACTCGAAGGCCGAGTCCAACAACGGTCACTTCGAGGACAAGAAGCTCGACGACGCCATGAACAAGGCGGACGCCTCCAAGACCCTCGAGGAGTACGTCGCGGCGTACCAGGAGGTCGAGAAGGAGCTCGTCAACCACATGCCGTCCATCCCGCTGTGGTTCTACGAGATGAACGGCGGTCACGGCGAAGAGGTCGACAACGTGAACGTCGACTGGCACGGCCAGTACAAGCTGTACGACGTCACCGTCAAGTGACCCGGTGCCGGGGGCCTCTGAGGCCCCCGGCCACACCCTGCACGACCGTCCCGGCACGCGGAGCGTTCACCCCCTCCGGGTGCCGGGCGCGCGGGGCTCGCTCCGAACCGGCCCTCACCAGGGCCCTTTCGGCGTGGGGCCCTCTTTTCGATCTCTGACCATGGAGGCACCCATGGGGCACTATGTCGCCAGACGACTGCTCCAGATGATCCCCGTCTTTATCGGGTCCACGCTGCTGGTCTTCCTGATGATGTACGCGCTGCCCGGCGACCCGGTGCGCGCGCTCGCAGGCGAGAAGGCCGCCGACCCGACACAGATCGCCAAGCTGAAGGCCGACCTGGGCCTGGACCAGCCGATCCTGGTGCAGTACTGGAACTACCTGACGGGCCTGTTCCAGGGTGACTTCGGCACCCAGATCGCTTCGCGCCGTCCGGTCGCCGACGTCATCGCCGAGGCATGGCCGGTCACCGCGCAGCTCGCGGTCTTCGCCCTGGTCTTCACCGCCGTCGTCGGCATCGGCATGGGAGTCATCGCCGGTCTGAAGCCCAACAGCGTCCAGGACCGCGTCCTGCTGTTCATCACGCTGCTGCTGGTGTCCATCCCGTCGTTCGTGCTGGGCCGTCTGACCCAGACGTTCTTCGCGTTCCAGCTCGGGTGGGTCGAACCCAACGTGTCGCTGGAGGAGAACTGGCACGAGCTGCTGATGCCGGCGGCCGTCCTGGCGGCACTGTCCCTGGCCTACGTGGCGCGCCTGACCCGTACGTCGGTCGTGGAGAACCTGCGGTCCGACTACATCCGCACGGCCGTCGCCAAGGGTCTGCCCCGCCGCCGCGTGGTGGGTGTGCACCTGGTGCGCAACTCGATGATCCCGGTCGTCACCTACCTCGGCGCGGACCTCGGCACCCTGCTGGCGGGCGCCGTCGTCACCGAGGGCATCTTCAACATCCACGGCATCGGCCTGACGGTCTTCGAGGCCCTGCAGCGCCGTGAGGGCTCGACCGTGGTGGGCATCGTCAGCCTCATCGTGATGGTCTACCTGATCGCCAGCCTGCTCGTCGACCTGCTGTACGCGGTCCTGGACCCGAGGATCCGGTATGCCTGAGAACACCGCCGTCAAAGAGACCTCCGAGCCGGTGAAGGCCGAGGCCGCCCCGGTGAAGGGCGCCGGCACCGGCAAGCCGCGCAGCCTCTGGTCCGACGCCTGGCACGACCTGCGCCGCAGCCCGCTCTTCATCGCCTCCGCGGTGCTGATCCTGGTGCTGCTCTCCATGGCGTTCTTCCCGAGCCTGTGGACCGACGGTTCGCCCACCGAGGCGGACCTCGCCAACAACTACCTGCGCAAGCCCGAATGGGGCGCGGTGTTCCAGCCGGAGTGGTTCGGCTACGACATCCAGGGCCGCTCGGTCTACAACCGTGTGATCTACGGCGCCCGCGCCTCCATCCAGGTCGGCGTCCTGGTCACCCTGATCGTGACCTTCCTGGGCACCCTGATAGGCATGCTCGCCGGCTACTTCGGCGGCCTCCTCGACACCCTGCTGTCCCGCCTCACGGACATCTTCTTCGGCATCCCGTTCCTGCTGGGCGCGCTGGTCGTCCTGACCAGCTTCGAGAAGCGCAGCGTCTGGGTCGTCATCCTGGCGATCTCGTTCCTCGGCTGGACCTCGATGGCGCGCGTCGCGCGCGGTGCCGCGATCCAGGTCAAGCAGGCGGACTACATCCTCGCGGCGAAGGCCCTGGGCGCCTCCACCTTCCGGATCCTGACCCGGCACGTCCTGCCGAACGCGCTGGCCCCGATCATCGTGGTGGCCACCACCGCGCTCGGCGGTTACATCGCGACCGAGGCCACCCTGTCCTTCCTGGGCGTGGGCCTCCAGGAGCCGCTGGTCTCCTGGGGCGTGGACGTCGCCGGTGCCTTCCGCTCGATCCGCAACGCGCCCTTCGTGCTGATCATGCCGTCCGTGCTGGTCTCCATCACGGTGCTGTCCTTCCTGATGTTCGGCGATGCGGTGCGCAACGCCCTCGACCCGAAGCTGCGCTGAGGGAGGCGTACACAACATGACTCTCATCGACGAGGCTCCGGTGCCCCAGGGCGCCGACGACTCCGGGGCTCCGCTCCTGGAGGTCCGTGACCTGCACGTGGAGTTCCACACCCGGGACGGCGTGGCCAAGGCGGTCAACGGTGTCAACTACACCGTCGACGCCGGCGAGACGCTGGCCGTGCTCGGCGAGTCCGGCTCCGGCAAGTCCGTGACCGCTCAGGCGATCATGGGCATCCTGGACATGCCCCCCGGCCGCATCCCCAAGGGCGAGATCCTGTTCAAGGGACAGGACATGCTCAAGATGTCGGGCGAGGAGCGGCGGAGGATCCGCGGCGCCAAGGTCGCGATGATCTTCCAGGACGCACTCTCCTCGCTGAACCCGGTCTACTCCGTGGGCTTCCAGCTCGGCGAGATGTTCCGGGTCCACCGCGGCATGTCCAAGAAGGAGGCCCGGGCCAAGGCCATCGAGCTGATGGACCGGGTGAAGATCCCCGCCGCCGCCCAGCGCGTGGACGACTACCCGCACCAGTTCTCCGGCGGCATGCGCCAGCGCATCATGATCGCCATGGCGCTGGCCCTGGAGCCGGACCTGATCATCGCCGACGAGCCCACCACGGCCCTCGACGTGACCGTGCAGGCACAGGTCATGGACCTGCTCGCCGAGCTCCAGCGCGAGTACAACATGGGCCTGATCCTGATCACCCACGACCTCGGCGTGGTCGCCGACGTCGCGGACAAGATCGCGGTGATGTACGCGGGCCGGATCGTCGAGACGGCCCCGGTGCACGAGCTGTACAAGCGGCCCGCGCACCCCTACACCAAGGGCCTGCTCGAGTCGATCCCGCGCCTGGACCGCAAGGGCCAGGAGCTGTACGCGATCAAGGGCCTGCCGCCCAACCTGACCCGTATCCCCACCGGCTGCGCCTTCAACCCGCGCTGCCCGCAGGCCACCGACCTGTGCCGCAGCGAGGTCCCGGCCCTGTTCCCGGTCACCGAGCGGGACGGCGCCGACCTGGCCGGCCGCGGTTCGGCCTGCCACTACTGGAAGGAGACGCTCCATGGCTGAGCTCAGCAAGAAGAACGAGCCCGCAGAGCCCGTGGACGCCACTCCGAACGTCACGGAGGTCGACGTCGTCGACGCCGCCTCCGAGACGGCCGCCATCGCGGCCCTCGAGGCGCCGGTGGACCGCGGTGAACCGATTCTGCAGGTGCGCAACCTGGTCAAGCACTTCCCGCTGACCCAGGGCATCCTCTTCAAGAAGCAGGTCGGCGCGGTCAAGGCCGTCGACGGCATCTCCTTCGACCTGTACCAGGGCGAGACGCTGGGCATCGTGGGTGAGTCCGGCTGCGGCAAGTCCACCGTGGCCAAGCTCCTGATGCACCTGGAGACGGCCACCTCGGGCCAGATCTTCTACAAGGGCCAGGACGTCACCAAGCTGTCCGGGCGCGCGCTGAAGGCGGTCCGCCGGAACATCCAGATGGTGTTCCAGGACCCCTACACCTCGCTCAACCCCCGCATGACGGTGGGCGACATCATCGGCGAGACCTTCGACATCCACCCCGAGGTCGCCCCCAAGGGCGAGCGCCGGCGGAAGGTCCAGGATCTCCTCGACGTCGTCGGCCTGAACCCGGAGTACATCAACCGCTACCCGCACCAGTTCTCCGGCGGCCAGCGCCAGCGCATCGGCATCGCCCGCGGCCTCGCGCTCAACCCGGAGATCATCATCTGCGACGAGCCGGTCTCCGCGCTCGACGTGTCGGTGCAGGCCCAGGTCATCAACCTGATGGAGAAGCTGCAGGACGAGTTCAACCTCTCCTACGTCTTCATCGCGCACGACCTGTCCATCGTGCGGCACATCTCCGACCGGGTCGGCGTGATGTACCTCGGCAAGATGGCCGAGATCGGCACCGACGCGCAGATCTACGACCACCCGACGCACCCCTACACCCAGGCGCTGCTGTCGGCGGTCCCGGTCCCGGACCCGGCTGCCCGCGAGAACCGTGAGCGGATCATCCTCACCGGTGACGTGCCGTCGCCGGCCAACCCGCCGTCGGGTTGCCGGTTCCGGACGCGGTGCTGGAAGGCGCAGGACAAGTGCGCGCAGGAGGTGCCGCTGCTGGCGGTCCCCGAGCGGTTCAAGGGGCAGGACACCCCGGCGGCGCACGAGTCCGCGTGCCACTTCGCCGAGGAGAAGGACGTCGTCCACGCGGCCTGACGTCCCTCCCCGCCCCGCCAAGCCCGGCCCCCGTCACGGGGCGCCGGGCTTCGGCCTGCCCGGCGCCGCCGCCCCGCACACGACCGGCCTGCCCCCCATCCCGCCCTGCGGCGGCCGCACGCGTTTCACGGTCGGGGCAGGGAGCCGGGAAGGCTGGTCGTCAGTGTGCCCAGGGCAGACGGACAGCCTCGATCCCGGAGTCGTTCAGCAACGCCCCGACGAGGGCCGGGCGACCGGCGACCTTGGTGCCCCACAGGTCGTAGTCGGTGCACAGGACCCAGGAGCGGTCGGCGGCCCAGAGGTTGGACGGGCTGAAGTCCGCCTCGGAGTGGTCGTACAGGATCCCGGCGTCGCCGAGCCGGCCTTCACGCACGTGCAGGTTGTCGAAGTCGGTGGCTCCGAGCGTCAGCGGGCTGTAGTAGGCCAGGCAGCGGGTGTCCGGCCCCGCCGGGCTGTGCCGGACGAGGACGGCGACCAGCCGGTTCCAGGTCTCGCGGTCCAGGCTTCCCTCGGTCGGCGGGATCGTGCCCAGCGGCCAGCTGCCGTCCTTCGTGGCCGAGGGGAAGCAGCGGTAGGACGGCAGCTGCCCGTCGGGCACCACCGGGTCGCCGGTCCGCCGGGCGAGCTCCGCCCAGCGCAGCCGCCGCCAACCGGGGCCGGGGTGCCGGGCACGGCCCAGACCTCCCCCCAGGGTGACGCCCACGGCGTCGAGGCCGACGTCCGCGGCCATGGAGGGCCGGACGCTCCCGTCGGCGACGCGTGCCCGGTGGTA
>NZ_JACADT010001320.1:0-1233 GCF_013421635.1 Streptomyces sp. UH6
GGCCCGCGCACGCCGAACGGCGGCCGCGCGCGATGCGCGGCCGCCGTCGACGGTTCCCCCGTCTCAGAAGGCGCAGGTGTTCCGGTAGTCGGAGACGTCGCTGAACAGGCCGGTGCTGGGGCCCGGACAGAGGAACTGGGAGTAGCGGGTGTCGTCGTCGACCCACCGCTTCAGCCAGGAGATGGAGTACTTCGCGATCGTCGTGTTCGACGTGTTGGGCGCGAAGTGGCTGGCGTTGTCCAGCTCGAGGTAGGCCTTCTCGGTGGACGAGGGCAGGTTGGTGTAGAAGGGGATGGAGTGCGAGGCCACCGGGGCGACCGCGTCGGACTCGGCCCCGACGATCAGGGTGGGTGTGCGGACCTCGGACCAGCTCTTGTCCAGGTTCCACGGGGTCATCGGGATGATGGCCTTGACGGAGGGACGGTCCTTGGCCGCCTCCAGGGTTCCGCCGCCGCCCATGGAGTGGCCCATCAGCGCGACCCGGCCGGCGTCGACGCGGGTGCGGGCGGAGCTGCGCTGGGTCAGGTAGTCGGCGGCCGCCAGCATCTGGTCGCCGCGGGAGGCGGGCTGGTCCATCGTGGTGACGGTGTCGATGGTGAACACCACGAAGCCCTGGGAGGCGAGACGCTCGCCGAGCCAGGAGATGGACGACTCGTAGGCGGTGAAGCCCGGCGTGATGACCACGGCGCCGAACGTGCCGTCGCTGGTGGTGGTCGGGTAGTAGATGGTGCCGCCGCCGAATCCGCTGACCAGCAGGGACGAGACGGAGGTGCTGGAGACCGAGTAGGGGCCGCGCAGCGCCTCGATGCTCGAGTTGGTCGGGGCCGGGCCGCGCTCGTAGGGGTTGTCGGCCGCGGTGGCGCCGGGGGCCGCCAGGGTGCTGAACGCGACCGCCGCGGCGACGGAGGCGGACAGGCCTGCGACGCGACCCAGACGGCGCCGGGTGTTGACCGGCGTGGGGTGGGCGTCGTTGGACGCGCTGCTCTGCGAGTGCTGCACGACGAGTCGTCCTCTCTGACGAGGCAGGCGCCTCGGCGGTCGCGGCACGCGTCGTCCTGACGTGTCCGCGCCTCGGCGGTGCTGCCGCTGACTGGCAACGCCACTGTCGGGCCGCTCGCCGGACGCGTACATCGGCAAAATCACCGGTGTCACCGCGCCGCCCGGTCGGGACGGGCGGGGCCATCCCTGGGACGTGTGCGCGGGACGGGGCAGGCGGTACGGGGCCGCCGCGTG
>NZ_JACADT010001321.1:0-1231 GCF_013421635.1 Streptomyces sp. UH6
GGGGGTGACGCTGCCGGGCGCGGCGACGACGTGACCGCGGCGCACCGCGTCCCGTGCCACGCCGCGCAGCAGCAGCGCCACGTTGTCCCCGGCCTGCGCCGACTCCATGGGCCGGCCGAAGGTCTCCAGTCCGGTGACCACCGACTCCAGCCCCGCGCCGAGCACCTCGACCCGGTCGCCCGTGCGGACCGTGCCCCGCTCCACCGCCCCGGTGACGACCGTGCCGCGCCCGGTGATGGTCAGCACGTTCTCCACCGGCAGCAGGAAGGGCGCCCCCAGGTGCCGTTCGGGCATCGGCACGCAGGTGTCGACGGCGTCCAGCAGCGCCTCGACGGCCGCCACCCAACGCGGCTCGCCCTCCAGGGCCTTGAGCCCGGAGACCCGGACGACCGGCACCGCTTCGCCGGGGTATCCGTGGGCGCTGAGCAGTTCGCGGACCTCCAGCTCCACCAGGTCGGTCAGTTCCGGGTCACCCGCGTCGGCCTTGTTGAGCGCGACGACGATGTGCTCGACGCCCACCTGCCGGGCGAGCAGCACGTGTTCGGCGGTCTGCGGCATCACCCCGTCGAGGGCGGACACCACCAGCACCGCGCCGTCGAGCTGGGCGGCGCCGGTGACCATGTTCTTGACGTAGTCGGCGTGCCCGGGCATGTCGACGTGCGCGTAGTGCCGGGTGTCGGTCTCGTACTCGACGTGCGCGATGTTGATGGTGATGCCCCGCGCGGCCTCCTCCGGGGCGCGGTCGATGCGCTCGAAGGGGACGTAGCGGGAGGCGCCGCGGTCGGCGAGCACCTTGGTGATGGCGGCGGTCAGGGTGGTCTTGCCGTGGTCGACGTGCCCCATGGTGCCGATGTTGAGATGCGGCTTGGTGCGCACGAATGCCGTCTTGGGCATGGCTGTTCCTCGCGAGGTGGCGTGCGGGCTCCGGCCCGCTCACGGAAGGGAGCGGGCCGGGCGGGGACCCCGGGGGGCGGTTCTCCGACCCTCCCCCTACGGGGTCCGCCGGAGGTTCTGTCCGGGGAGGGTCACCTTCGGGCGCCGTCGGCGGCCGCGCCGACTGCGGCGCCCGCTGCAAGGAACGCGGCGGCAGCCTTCGCGGCATCCGCGACCGCGGATGCTGCAGCGAGGATGAAGGCGTGCCGGAACATGACGCAGAGGATGTCCGAGCGGCGCGGTGCGCGTCGAACGGTTTTCCGCGAAGCCGTGCGCGAAGCCGTGCGCGAAGCCGTCC
>NZ_JACADT010001322.1:0-1231 GCF_013421635.1 Streptomyces sp. UH6
GCGCCGAGGTCCACGCGTACGCCGGCGATCTCGCCCGGCAGCAGCTTGCCGCCGACGCGGTCCGAGGCCTCGGCCACGGTCACCGTGGCGCCCCTCTCCAGCAGCCGGTGGGCGGCGGCCAGGCCGGCGACACCGGCTCCGACCACGAGGACGTGCGGGGAACGGACGGTGCCGTGGTGGGTCCCAGTTGCCATGATCCCACTCTCTCAAACCGCCCGTCCGGCACGACGCCGACCCCCGGCCTGCCGTTCGGAGACCGGACCGTGACCGCATCGCGACCTGCGAGGCCAAACGCGGCGGCCCTCTCCGCCGTCGAAGAGGCGAAGACAGAGACAGAGGGGAAGGGGCGGGGCCGAGCGCCACGCCCACGACCCACACGATCCGGGGGGACCCACATGGCCCGCAGAACCCTGGCAGCGATGCTTCTCGCCGCCTCGCTCGCCCTCGCCGGCTGCGGGGCGGGCAGCAGTGCCGAGCTCAGCTCCGCCGCCGACGACAAGTCCGTCTCCCGCGACAACGCGAAGGCCGCCGCTCCCGAGGGGGCGGCGGGGAGCGCGGCCGACGACGGTGCGGCCGAGAAGGGCGACCCGGGGCGGACCGGTGCCGCCCTGGAGAGCGCGCACATCATCCGCACCGCCCAGCTCTCGGTCAGCGTGAAGGACGTCGACGACGCGGTCTCCGAGGCCCGCCGTGTCGCCGAGAGCGCGGGAGGCTACGTCGGCAAGGAGGAGTCCCACTCCTACGACTACGACCGCACGGACGAGACCGAGGTCGTCCTGCGGGTTCCGTCGGAGAAGTACGACGCGGTCCTGAAGGACCTCAAGGGCACCGGCCGCGTCTACTACCACTCGGCCCAGGCGGAGGACGTCACCGACGAGGTCGTCGACGTGGACAGCCGGGTGAAGTCCCAGCGGGCCGGCGTGGAACGGCTGCGCGAGCTGATGGACGAGGCGACCAAGCTCACCGACGTCGTCGCCCTGGAGGGCGAACTCGCCTCGCGGGAGGCCGAGCTGGAGTCGCTGCTGGCCCGGCAGGCGTCCTTGGAGGACCGGACCTCGCTGGCGACCGTCACCCTCACCCTCACCGACGAGGACCACCTCGACGAGGAGAACCGGGAGGATCCCGACCCCGGCATCCTCGACGCCCTCCAGGGCGGCTGGGACGCCTTCGTCTCCACCGTGCACTGGATCGTCCTGGCCGTCGGCGCCGCCCTGCCGTTCGCCGTCGTGCT
>NZ_JACADT010001323.1:0-1229 GCF_013421635.1 Streptomyces sp. UH6
CTGCGGCTGAGCGGCGGCGGCACCGCCTCGACGACGGCGCCCCGACCCCTGAGCAGCCGTGACCCTCGAGCAGCCGTGACCTACGAGCACCCGTGACCTACGAGCACCCGTGATCCCCCGAGCACCCGTGATCCCCGAGCGGCCGTGGCCCGCGGACACCGAGTGTCTCCCGCCCCCACACACCAGTTCGCGTTCCTCGAACAGCAAGGAGCCCCCACGCCATGCGCACCTCCATCGCCACCGTCTCCCTCAGTGGCTCGCTCACCGAGAAGCTCACCGCCGCCTCCCGCGCCGGATTCGACGGTGTGGAGATCTTCGAGAACGACCTGCTGGCCAGCCCGCTCACACCGGAGGAGATCCGGGACCGGTGCGCCGACCTCGGGCTGCGCATCGAGCTGTACCAGCCGATGCGGGACATCGAGGCGGTGCCGCCCGAGGAGTTCGCCCGCAACCTCCGCCGCGCCCGCCACAAGTTCGACCTGATGCGCCGTCTGGGCGCCGACACCGTGCTGGTGTGCTCCAGCGTGTCCCCGCTCGCCCGCGACGACGACGCGCTGGCCGCCGCCCAGCTGCATGAACTCGCCGAGAACGCGCAGGAGTTCGGGGTCAGCGTCGCCTACGAGGCGCTGGCCTGGGGTCGGCACGTCAACACCTACGACCACGCCTGGCGGATCGTCGAGGCCGCCGCCCACCCCGCGCTCGGCACCTGCCTGGACAGCTTCCACATCCTCTCGAGGGGTTCCGACCCCCAGGGCATCGAGGACATCCCCGGGGAGAAGATCTTCTTCCTCCAGCTTGCCGACGCCCCGCTGCTCGCGATGGACGTCCTCCAGTGGAGCCGCCACTACCGCTGCTTCCCGGGCCAGGGCGGGTTCGACGTCGCCGGGCTGGTGCGCCACGTGATGCGGACGGGCTACCGGGGGCCGCTCTCCCTGGAGGTCTTCAACGACGTGTTCCGGCAGGCCGAGGCCGGCCCCACCGCCGTGGACGCCCGGAGGTCGCTGCTCGTCCTCCAGGAGCAGGCGGGCATCGACGAGCTCCCGCCCCGGGTGGTGCCCACCGGTGTGGCCTTCACCGAACTGGTCACCCCGGACGCCGAACCGCTCGGCGCCACCCTGACCGCGCTCGGCTTCGCCCGCACGGCCAGGCATCGCTCCAAGCCGGTGGACCTGTGGGAGCAGGGTCAGGCGCGGATCCTGGTCAACACCGGGCCGGCGGTGCCGCGCGGC
>NZ_JACADT010001324.1:0-1229 GCF_013421635.1 Streptomyces sp. UH6
TCCGCGCGGGCGATCCGCACCAGGTCCGGGTCGAGGGGGTGGTGCCCGTAGAGCACCGGCGCCGCGTCCGTCCGTGCGGCGGCCGCGGCGAAGGCGGGCGCCAGCGGGGGCAGCAGCGCCGTGTCGGGGTTGCCCTTGGAGACGTCCCGCACCCCGGCCGGCACCTGGACCGGGATCTCGTCACGTCCGGTGGTGGCGGGCCGGGGCCGCACCCTGCTGCCCTTGCGTCCCGCCGTCTCGATCACCCCGCGCTCGCGCAGGATCCGGTAGGCGGCCGCGACGGTGTTCGCGTTGACCCCCAGCTCCTCCGCCAACTCCCGCATGGGAGGCAGCTGTTGCCCGGGTTCGAGCATCCCGGCGCTCACCGCGCCCTCGACGTCGGCGGCGATCTCCGTGGCGCGACGGCCTGTGATCCGATATTCTCCTAGCACAAACATTATTATGCACTAGTGCAATGGAGAACGCCATGCAGGGGGCCCCGTACACGGCTACCGAGCGCACCGTCCCGACCCGTTCGGCGCAGCGCGCCTCGTACGACAAGGACGTCGTGCACTCGATCCTCGACGAGGGGTGGGTCTGCCACCTGGGCTTCGTCCGCGACGGCGCCCCGATCGTGCTGCCGACCATCTACGCGCGGGTCGGCGAGCGCCTCTACCTCCACGGCTCCACCGGCTCGCGTCCGATGCGGATGGCGGGCGCGGCGGGCGGCGAGGAGCCGGGCATGGAGGTCTGTGTGACGGTCACCCACGTCGACGGCGTGGTGCTGGCCCGCTCGGCCTTCCACCACTCGGTCAACTACCGTTCCGTCGTGGTGCTGGGCACGGCGTACCAGGTCACCGACCCCGAGGAGCGGAGCGCGGCGCTGGACGCCCTGGTCGACCACGTGGTGGCGGGTCGTTCGCGGGAGTGCCGCCCGGCCGACCGGAAGGAACTGGCCGCCACGGCCGTGGTGCGGCTGGACCTGACCGAGGTCTCCGCCAAGATCCGCACCGGTGGCGTCAACGACGAGCCCGAGGACCTGGCGCTCCCCCACTGGGCCGGCGTCCTCCCCCTGCGCAAGGGCTTCGAGGCCCCGCTCCCGGACGCCCACCTGGCTCCCGGCACGGAGGTCCCGCCGCACATCGCGGCCGTCCTCGGATGACGGCGGCACGGCCGTGGTGGGCGCGCCGCCCGCGCGCACCACGGCCCGCCCGCACTGGCCCTGGATCGGCGAGAACGACGAGGAGGCA
>NZ_JACADT010001325.1:0-1228 GCF_013421635.1 Streptomyces sp. UH6
GGACCTAGCGGGGTTCCGGCGGGGCCCCGACGGAGCAGCCCCTGCGGAATCCCGGCGGCGTCCGCACCCGAAGGGTGGCCGGCCGGGCTGGTTCGGCGCGAAACGGGGAACACGGTGGAGCACGCCGGGTCACCGCTCCCCGTTTCCCGTTCGGGCCCCTCACCTGGAGGACCGCCATGCCCGCCGAACCCGTCCAGCCCGTCGAGTCCCACCTCGACCCGCGCTACAGCGATCCCGACGCCATCCCTCCCGAGTGGCCCGAGGCGCAGCGGCTGCTGGCCGCGGCCGAACTCTTCTGGATCTCCACCGTCCGCCCCGACGGCCGCCCGCACGTCACCCCGCTGCCGGCCGTCTGGGCCGAGGACGCCCTCCACTTCTGCACCGGCCCCGACGAGCGCAAGGCCCGCAACCTCGCCGCCAACCCGCACGTCACCCTCACCACCGGCACCAACCTGTGGGACACCGGGTACGACCTGGTCGTCGAGGGCGAGGCGGTGCGGGTCGGGGACGACGCCCGGCTGCGCGACCTGGCCGCGGCGTGGGAGCGCAAGTACGGCGACTTCTGGCACTTCGAGGTCCGCGACGGCCGCTTCCACCACGGCCCCGGCTCCGCCGTCGTCTTCGCCGTCGCGCCCCGCACGGTCTTCGGCTTCGGCAAGGGCCGCCCGTTCAGCCAGACCCGCTGGCGGTTCGCCTGAGCCATGGAGGACCACGCTCCTCAGGACCGTATTCCTCTCGACGGTGCCGGAACCATCACCGCCCGGCTCGCGAGGCGAGGTCACCCCCGGCTCCGTGGGGCGGGGCGCCTCCGGATCCGCGCCGTGCCGTGCCGTGCCGTGCCGTGGTGTGGCGTGCCGTGGTGTGGCCTGGAGGCGCACCACTTCCGTGTCGGATTTCCGCCGGACGGCGCCCGCGCCCGCTGATTGTCTGATCGGCATGACCACTGCCACCAAGTCCGCGCTCTTCCGCTCCCTCCACACACCCGCCCGCCCCCTCGCCCTCGCGAACGCCTGGGACGTCGCCACCGCCCGCGTGGTCGAGGCCGCGGGGGCTCCCGCCGTCGCCACCACCAGCGCGGGGACGGCCTGGTCGCTCGGCTCCCGGGACGGGGACCGCGTCTCCCGGGACCTGGTCCTGGGCGTCCTCGCCCGCATCGCCGCCGCCGTCACCGTCCCGGTCACGGCCGACATCGAGGGCGGCTACGGACGGACCCCCGCCGAGGTCGCGG
>NZ_JACADT010001326.1:0-1227 GCF_013421635.1 Streptomyces sp. UH6
CATCCGCGTCGGCGCTTCGGGCGCCGCCCGCTCCACCGCCTGCCCGTCACCTCCGCTCCCGCCGCTCCCGCCACTTCCGTCACTTGCGCCGCTTCCGCCGCTCGTCCCGGTCCGCCGCTCGGTGCGGCCGGTGCGGCCGGTGCGGCCGGTGCGGCCGGTGCGCCCACCGTGCCGGAGGCGGTCGAGCACCGGCAGGGAGGCCAGGACCTTCTCCTTCGGCACGCCGAAGTCCACGAAGCAGGCGATCTCGTCCGCTCCGGCCTCCACGAGCGCGCGCACGGTCCCGGCGGCCGTGTGCACGTCCCCGATCAGGGCGCGTGAGGCGCAGTAGCGCTCGTAGGCGCGTCCGAGCAGGAACTCCACGTCGCTCTCGGGGGTGTTCTCCAGGTCCACCGCGAAGCCGAGGCTGTTGGTCACCTGGTCGAAGAGGGAGAGCGAGGAGCGCAGGTAGGAGACGAAGGGACGGTACGCCTCGGCCCGCGCGCGCTCCGCGTCCTCCTCGAGGTAGGTGTGCACCAGCACCACGACGCGTCCCGCTGCCGGGTCGAGTCCGTGCTCGGCACGGGTGCGCCGGTACAGCGCGATGTTCTCGGCGAGCTGCTCGACGGTCTGCGCCATCAGGTTGGTGACCACCCCCAACCCCTCGGCGGCTGCCCGCCGGTAGCTGTCCGGGTTGCCCACCACCGCGACGTACAACGGCAGTTCACGTTGCACCGGGCTCGGGTGCAGCCTGAGGTCGACGGGCTTGCCGTCGCCGGCCGTCATCGTCACCGGCCGTCCGGACCAGAGCTCCCGGACGGTGGCGAGCTGCTCGTACATCGCTTCGCGGTGCCTGCCGAAGTTCTGCGGGGCGAGCGCGAAGTCGGTGGCGTGCCATCCGCTCGCGAGGCACAGGCCGGCCCGGCCGTGGGAGAGGTTGTCGACGACCGACCACTCCTCGGCGACCCGGACCGGGTGGTGCAACGGCAGCACGACGGAGCCCGCGTGCAGCCGGATCCGGCGGGTGCGGGCCGCGAGCGCGGCGGCGAGCACGGAGGGGTTGGGGAAGAGCGCGCCGAAGGAATTGAAGTGGCGCTCGGGGAACCACAGGGCGTGGAAGCCCTGCCGGTCGGCGAACTCCGCCGCCTCCATGATCAGCGCGTACTTGTCGTGGGCGGCGTCGTCGGGGTAGTCGCCGAAGAAGTAGAGGCTGAAGTCGCAGCCCGCGGTGGGCGCCGGGACGGATGC
>NZ_JACADT010001327.1:0-1227 GCF_013421635.1 Streptomyces sp. UH6
GGGCGTCCTGCGTACCCACCCGGCGAACAGTCCGGCGGTCGTGGTCACGGGCGCGCCGGTGACGGCGCCGTTCCCGGCGCGGACCGCCCGTTCGCGGCCCGCGGGCGTGAGCAGGGGCAGGCGGCGGGGGGCGCGGTCGAGGTCGTCGGCCATGCCCTGGAGGAGGACGGTGAGGTGCCCGGTCAGCCGTTCGGCCGTGGAGGCGTCGAACAGTTCGGGGTCGTAGCCGAGGCTCAGGGCGAGTTCGGGTCCCGGCTCGACGACCAGGCTCAGCGGGTAGTTGGTGGTCTCGACGCCTTCGAGTCCGCTCAGCCGCAGTCCGTGGGCGGCGGCCAGGCCGTCGTCCACCGGGTAGTTCTCGAAGACGACGATGCTGTCGAACAGGCCGGCGCGCTCCGGGAGTCCGGTGAACGCCTTCATGCGGGTGAGGGGTACGGAGCCGTGCCGCCGGTCCTCGCCCTGCTCCTGCTGGAGGCGGCGCAGCCACTGCGCCAGCGTGCCCGCGCGGGGCACCGTGACGCGGGTGGGCAGGGTGGCGATGAACAGGCCGGTCATGGCCTCGGCGCCGTCCAGCTCGGGCGGGCGGCCGGAGACGGTGGTGCCGAGGACGACCTCGTCACGGCCCGCGTGACGGCTCAGCAGGAGTGCCCACGCGCCCTGCACCAGGGTGCCGAGGGTCAGTCCGGCCTCCTTCGCGCGTTCCCGGAGCGCGCGGGTGGTGACGGCGGGCAGCACGGCGCGCACCGTCTCGCGGGACTCGGCGCGGTGGCTCTCGCGCGGCTCGCGGTCGTAGGGCAGCGGGGTGGGCTCGTCGAGGGAGGCCAGCCGCTCCCGCCAGTGCCGTTCGGCCTCCTCGCGGTCGCGGTCGCCCAGCCAGGCCACGTAGTCACGGAACGGCCGGCGGACGGGCAGCGCCGCGGTGTCCGGGTCGGCGACGCAGGCGAACACGTCCGACAGCACGTGGAAGAGGCTCCAGCCGTCGAGCACCATGTGGTGGAAGGACCACACCACGCGCACGCTGTCGTCGCCCAGCCGGGCCAGCGTCAGCCGCTGCAGCGGGGCGCGGGCGAGGTCGATGCCGCGTTCGCGCTCCTCGCGCAGCAGGTCCCGCAGCCGGGCCTCGCGTGCGGTCTCCGCGACGTCGCTCCAGTCCAGGTGGGTGACCGGCACGGGCGCCGCGCCCCGCACCACGAGCAGCGGTTCGGGCACGTCCTGCCAGACGGGGTG
>NZ_JACADT010001328.1:0-1225 GCF_013421635.1 Streptomyces sp. UH6
TGTCGTGGACACCGGTGACGTGCGAGGTCTCCGCCCGGGCGTCCTGCGGCCGGCCGTGGAAGCCCTGCTCGTGCGGACCCTGCCCGTGCGGACCCTGCTCGTTCATGCCCTGCTCCTGCACGCCGTGCGCGGCCGTGCCCGGCTCCTGGGTGGCCGGCGGCGCCTGCCCGGCGGCCTCCTGCTGGACCGTCTGCTGTTCGGCGTAGGCCTGGCCGGCGTAGGCGGCCTGCTGCTCGGCGGGGGTCGCCTGCGGCCCGACGTGGACGTGCTGTTCCGGGTAGGCCCCTTCCGGGTGACCGCCGTCCGGGTAGGCCCCCTCCGGGTACGCGCCCTCCTGCCCGGGCGGCACTTCGTTGCCCCAGGCGCCCTGGGCGCCCGGCAGCAGCAGGAGATCGTCTTCCTCGGCGGTCGGCTCGGAGAGGTAGGTGTAGGAACCCGGCGTGGCGACGCCCGGCTGCTCCACCGTGCCTGCGCTCTCCGGCAGCCCCTCGCCCGGGACCTGGCCGGTGTCGGTCATGCGTACCCCTCGCCCATCGGTTGATGCCTCTTACGACCTGCTCGTCCGGAGCGGCGCGCGGTCCGCCCGTCCTGTTGAACGAGCGGGCCCGCCGAGCGGCACGAGAGACCCGCCCACTCGGACGAGGAGGCGTCGACTCGCATTGTCGCCGTCCCCCGCCTTCCGACGCAGGCCGATTCGGCAAGGTCCGTCCTGGAACTCACCTTCTCGTGCGCCTCCGGCGCCGTCGTACCCCACCCGTCGGTCCACCCGGCGGTCTTGTCCGGACATGGTCCGACGAGAACCGAAATCCAGGCGCGGTACAACGATCGGCCAGCCTACCCCGCGCCCCGACACCGTTCGATCACGGGGCGCTACTGGAGGGGGGTCCGCGGAACGCCGCCTACGGGCGGTTGCGCAGCAGCTCACCGCAGAGCAGGAAGCCGACGCTCCTGCCCTTCTCGGTCCACTGCTCGGCGTCCAGCGCGACGGACTGCAGGAGCGAGCAGTCGACCCGGTAACCGCGCTCGGCCAGGCGGCGGCCCGCGAGTTCGGCGGCGTCCCGGGTGGGGACGTGGGCGGCGATCCGCTCGGGGCGCCGGTCGGCGGCGGCGGCGATCACGTCCGCTCCCCCACCGGTGATCCTCACCACATCGGGCTCCGGCAGGTTCTCCAGGACGTGCGGGGCGTCGCCCCGGACGACCTGGAGCTGGACCCCGGACCGGCGCG
>NZ_JACADT010001329.1:0-1224 GCF_013421635.1 Streptomyces sp. UH6
GCGGCCACCTCGGCGGGGCGGTCCTCGGGGGCGTGGTGGCCCGCGGGCCCGCAGTGCGTGATCTCCAGGTCCGCGATGTTGTCGGCGCACCATGCGGCCATGGCGGCGTCGACGAGCAGCGTGGGCGACCCTTCGAAGGTCATCAGCAGTTTGGGTACCCCGGTGCTCCTGGCGAGCCAGGCGCCGTAGGACTCGATCCGGGCGACCAGGTCGGCCGGCTCGCCTCCCACCGGCACCTGACGCGCCCAGGCCAGCACCGGCCGCCGGCTCTCCGGCGTCGGGAAGGGCGCCAGGTAGACCGCCATGTCCTCGTCCGCGACGGGCGTGAGGACGCCACCGGTGAAGGCCGACCTGATGAAGAGGTCCTTCTCGAGGACCATCTCCTCGCCCGGCCCGGGGGTGCGGATCGTCTCCGAACGGCGTCGCGCCTGCGGGGACAGGTCTTCCGGGGCCAGGGGTCTGACGAAGGTCTCCAGGAAGGCGATCCCCGCGACCCGATCCGGCCGTCGGGCCGCCATGTCGAAGGCGAGCGCGCCGCCCCAGTCGTGACCGACCAGGACCACGCGGTCCAGCCCCAGCGCGTCGCACCAGGCGTCGAGGTAGCGGGCGTGGTCGTCGAACCGGTAGGCGATGCGGGGCTTGCCGGAGCGGCCCATGCCGATGAGGTCGGGGGCCAGCGCCCTGCCGCCGCCCGTCCGCGGCAGGACGTTGCGCCACAGGTGCGAGGAGCCGGGGTTGCCGTGCAGGAAGACGAACGGCGTGCCGCCGCCGCCCGTCTCCTCGTGGTGCATGACGGAGTCGAGGACCGGTGTCCCGGGCATGTGCGTGTCCTTCCTGCGGCCCCGGGCCGGTCTGTGCGCGGGGCGGTGGGCGGGCGCCGGGCGGGCGGGGCCCGGACGGCAGGAAGAGCGTGCGACCTCGAGCAGGCTTGAGGTCAAGGGGCTTCACGGGCGTGCCGCGGCCGCCCGCTCAGGACCGGCGGCCGTCGTGTCCGTCCAGCGGTCGAGAACGCGGCGGACCGCCTCGGCGGGAACCTCGTGGCCCGCGCCCTCGACCACGTCCAGCAGGCAGCCCGGGAGGTGGCCGGCGAGTGCGCGCACGTCGTCGAGGAGGTCGTCGTCGGCCCCGACGACCAGGTGCACCGGGACCGGGACGGCTCGGGTCCCGGGCAGCTCGTCCACGGAGACCGCGGGGGCCACCGCGACGACGCCCGCGACCGTGCCC
>NZ_JACADT010000133.1:0-9184 GCF_013421635.1 Streptomyces sp. UH6
GAGGCCGAGCGGCTCACCGCCGCGGCCCGCGAGGAGGCCGGGCGCACCCTGGACGAGGCGCGTCAGGACGCCAACAAGCGGCGTTCGGAGGCGGCCGAGCAGGTCGACACGCTGATCTCCGAGACGGCCGCCGAGGCCGACAAGCTGCTCGCCGACGCGCAGCAGCAGGCGCTGCGGACCACCGCGGACGCGGAGGCGCAGGCCGACACCATGGTCGGCGCCGCCCGCAAGGAGGCGGAGCGGCTGGTCTCCGAGGCGACCGTCGAGGGCAACTCCCTGGTGGAGAAGGCCCGCAAGGACGCCGACGAGCTGCTGGCCGGCACCCGCCGGGACGCCACCTCGATCCGTGAGCGGGCCGAGGAGCTGCGCGACCGGATCACGGCCGAGGTGGAGGAGCTGCACGAGCGGGCCCGCCACGAGGCCGCCGAGACCATGAAGTCCACCGGTGAGCGCTGCGACGCGCTGATCAAGGCCGCCGAGGAGCAGCTGGCGAAGGCGGAGGCCAAGGCCAAGGACGTCATGGCGGAGGCCGCTTCGGAGGCCGGCAAGGTGCGCATCGCCGCGGTGAAGAAGGCCGAGGTGCTGCTCAAGGAGGCCGAGCAGAAGAAGGCCTCGCTGGTCGCCGAGGCCGAGAAGATCAAGGCGGAGGCTGTCGCCGAGGCCGAGCGGACCGTCGAGGAGGGCAAGCGGGAACTCGAGGTCCTGGTGCGTCGCCGCGAGGACATCAACGCCGAGATCTCCCGTGTCCAGGACGTACTGGAGGCGTTGGAGTCTTTCGAGGCGCCGAGCCCGGCGAAGGACGCCGGCGTCAAGGCGGGGGCTTCGGCGGGGAACACCCGATCGAGTGGCAAGTCGTCCGACAACTGACCGGAGGGTGAATTTCGGTGTCCTTGGGACGGTCCCACCGTTGTAACCCGCACCAGGACCGGCGATTTCCCCCTAAAACGGGCGGCATTCTCCCGATGAATCGGGCTTTCCGCTCGATGACACGCCGCCCAGCAGCCTAGGATTCCCCCTATCACCTCACCGGTCTCATTCGACAGGAACCCCATGAGCGACACTTCCCCCTACGGCTTCGAACTGGTCCGGCGTGGGTACGACCGCGCTCAGGTGGACGAACGTATCTCGAAGCTCGTCTCCGACCGCGACAGCGCGCTCGCCCGCATCACCGCGCTGGAGAAGCGCATCGAGGAGCTCCACCTCGAGACGCAGAACGTCCAGGCGCAGCCCGACGAGTCGGAGCCGTCCTACGCCGGTCTCGGCGCCCGCGTCGAGAAGATCCTCCGTCTCGCCGAGGAGGAGGCGAAGGATCTGCGCGAGGAGGCCCGTCGCGCCGCCGAGCAGCACCGGGAGCTCGCCGAGGCCGCCGCCCAGCAGGTGCGCAACGACGCGGAGTCCTACGCGTCGGAGCGCAAGGCCAAGGCGGAGGACGAGGGTCTGCGGATCGTCGAGAAGGCCAAGTCGGACGCGTCCCAGCTGCGCTCCGACGCGCAGAGGGACGCGCAGGCCAAGCGTGAGGAGGCGGACGCCCTCTTCGAGGACACCCGCGCCAAGGCCGCGCAGGCCGCCGCCGACTTCGAGACCAACCTCGCCAAGCGCCGGGAGCAGTCGGAGCGGGACCTCGCCTCGCGTCAGGCCAAGGCGGAGAAGCGTCTCGCCGAGATCGAGCACCGCGCCGAGCAGCTGCGCCTGGAGGCGGAGAAGCTGCGCACCGACGCCGAGCGCCGCGCCCGCCAGACGGTGGAGACCGCGCAGCGCCAGGCCGAGGACATCGTGGCCGACGCGAACGCCAAGGCGGACCGGATCCGTTCGGAATCCGAGCGGGAGCTGGCGGCGCTGACCAACCGCCGCGACTCGATCAACGCCCAGCTCACCAACGTGCGCGAGATGCTGGCGACGCTCACGGGCGCCGCGGTGGCCGCGGCGGGTTCCCCCGCCGACGAGGAGCCGGCCCGCACGGTCCCGGCCCAGCAGACCCGCTGACCCGACGGCCCGACAGTCCGTTCGCAAGGCCCGCACCGCCCCCGCGGTGCGGGCCTTCCGCGTGCCGGGGCGAACGGCGGTGCCGAAGCCCCGGTTCCGGTGGCAGCGCACCTCCCGCCCCCCTACCGTGGGGGCCATGATTTCGCTGGAGGGGCTGACCAAGAGGTACGGCGAGAAGGTCGCCGTGAACGAGCTGACGTTCGAGGTACGTCCAGGCATCGTGACCGGCTTCCTCGGCCCCAACGGCGCCGGCAAGTCCACCACCATGCGCATGATCCTCGGCCTGGACCATCCCACCTCCGGCGACGTCCGCGTCGAGGGCCGCCACTACGCGCAGCTGCGCGATCCCCTGAAGTCCATCGGCGCCCTGCTCGACGCCACCGCCAACCACGGCGGGCGCAGCGCCTACCACCACCTCCTCTGCCTCGCCCAGAGCAACGGCCTGCCCGAGCGCCGGGTGCACGAGGTCCTGGACGTCGTCGGTCTGACCACCGTGGCGAAGAAGAAGGCGAAGGGCTTCTCCATGGGCATGGGCCAGCGCCTCGGCATCGCCGCCGCGCTGCTCGGCGACCCGCGGATCCTGATGTTCGACGAACCGGTCAACGGCCTCGACCCCGAGGGCATCCACTGGATCCGCACCCTGATGCAGCGTCTGGCCGCCGAGGGCCGCACCGTCTTCGTCTCCTCGCACCTGATGAGCGAGATGGCCCTGACCGCCGAGCACCTGATCGTCATCGGCCAGGGCCGCCTCCTTGCGGACATGTCCATGGCGGACTTCATCCGGCAGAACTCGCGCTCCTACGTCCGCGTCCGCACTCCCGACCGGGAACGGTTCCTGGACGTGCTCCGCTCCGCCGGCATCACCGCGATGGAGACCGGTGACGTGCTGGAACTCGACGGGGTGGCCGCCGAGCAGGTCGGCGAGCTGGCCGCCCGGCACGCCCTGGTGCTGCACGAGCTGAGCCCGCAGCAGGCCTCGCTGGAGGAGGCGTTCATGCGGCTGACCGCGGAGTCCGTCGAGTACCACGCGCACAGCGGCCCGGCGGCCGACGAGCAGGCGTCCTGGGGCGCCGGCTGGAAGAAGGGATGAGCATGGCCGTCGCGCAGGTCGTCCGTTCCGAGTGGACCAAGATCCGGTCGGTGGCCTCCACCGTCTGGACGCTGTCCGTCGCCCTGGTGGTGACGGTCGCCCTCGGCGTGCTGATCTCCTGGCTCACCCGCCGCGAGTTCGGCAACATGCCCGCCCGGGACCGGCTCACCTTCGACCCGACCTTCATCAGCTTCGCCGGGATGAGCCTCGGTCAGCTCGCCATGATCGTCTTCGGTGTCCTGGTGGTCTCCAACGAGTACAGCACCGGCATGATCCGCACCTCGCTGGCGGCGGTGCCGCAGCGCGGGGTGTTCTACGGCTCCAAGCTGGCCGTGGCGACGGCGCCGGCCTTCGTGGTCGCACTCGTCACCGCCTTCGCCGCGTTCTTCCTGGGCCAGGCCGTGCTGGGCCCGCACCGGACGTCGCTCGGCGAGGACGGAGTGCTGCGGGCGGTGGTCGGCGGCGCGCTGTACATGACGCTGATCGCCGTCTTCTCGATGGGGGTGGCCGCGATGCTGCGCTCGCCGATGCTCTCGCTCGGCGTGCTGATGCCGCTGTTCTTCCTGCTCTCCCCCATCCTCGGCACGGTGGAGGCGACCAAGAAGGTCGGCCAGTACCTGCCCGACCAGGCGGGGGCCCGGGTGATGCAGGTGGTGACCATCGGCGACGACGTGCCCTACGGTCCGTGGGGCGGCCTCGGGATCATGGCGCTGTGGTGCCTGGTGGTCCTCGCCGGCGGCTACCTGCTGCTCAGGCGGCGCGACGCGTAAGGGAACAAAAGCGACGCAGAACGATTTTCCTGCCTTCGCTCTGGAACCACGGCCCCCGCTGATGGTCTCCTAACCCTGTCGGAGGCATGGCGCCCCGGCCACCACAACGCGGTGCCGAACGATGGGTGAAGCATGATCGAGGCAGTTGGCCTGACCAAGCGCTACGGCGACAAGACCGCCGTGGACGACCTTTCCTTCCAGGTGCGCCCCGGCATGGTCACCGGTTTCCTCGGGCCCAACGGCTCCGGCAAGTCGACGACCATGAGGATGGTCCTCGGCCTGGACACGCCCACGTCGGGCCATGTGACCGTCAACGGCTACCCCTACCGCCGCCTGCCCAACGCCCCCCGTCACGTCGGGGCGCTGCTGGACGCGAAGGCCGTGCACGGCGGCCGGGACGCCTACCGCCACCTGCTGAGCATCGCCCAGCTCTCCGGCATCCCCGCGCACCGGGTGGACGACGTGCTCCAGCTCGTCGGCCTCTCCGAGGTGGCGGGCCGCCGCACCAAGGGCTTCTCGCTGGGCATGGGCCAGCGCCTGGGCATCGCCGCCGCGCTCCTGGGCGACCCGCAGGTGCTGCTCTTCGACGAGCCGGTCAACGGTCTCGACCCGGAGGGCATCCTCTGGGTGCGCAACCTGATGAAGTCGCTGGCCGCCGAGGGCCGCACCGTCTTCGTCTCCTCGCACCTGATGAGCGAGATGGCCCTGACCGCCGACCACCTGGTCGTCATCGCCCGGGGGCGGCTGCTCGCCGACATGAGCGTGCGGGAGTTCATCGCCGCCAACTCGGCGGGCTTCGCCCGGGTCCGGGTGCCGGACACCGACGAGGGGCAGCGCGAGAAGCTCACCGCGGCGCTGACCGCGGCCGGGGCGCAGGTGCTGCCCGAGCAGGACGGCGCCGTGCGGGTGACCGGCCTGCCGCTGCCGCGGATCAGCGACGTCGCCCACGAGGCCGGGGTGCGGCTGTGGGAGCTGTCCCCGCACCACGCCTCGCTGGAGGAGGCGTACATGCGCCTGACCCAGGGCATGGTCGACTACCGCTCCACCGCCGACCCGCAGATCGGCATGCGGCCCGAGCCGGCCCCGGGCCGGGCCGACGGATGGGACGACGAGCCCGGCTGGTCCCCGCCGCGGCAGCCCGTCCACGCCTCCGACCGCCCGACCCTCACCGAGGACGCCCGATGACCACCCAGCCGATCACCGGCCAGGCCGCCCCGGCCCCTTCCTACGTCTCCCCCATCCCGATCAGCCGGACGCACCTGGGCCATGCGCTCGCGTCGGAGTGGACCAAGATCCGCTCGGTGCGCTCCACCATGTGGACGCTGGGCGTCTTCCTGGCGCTGGTGATCCTGCTGGGCTGCATGATGGCCGGGCTGATCGGCGCGGACACCTACCTCAACACCCCGTACACGATGCCCGCCTTCTTCGGCCTGCTGCTCGGCCAGATGTGCCTGGTGTCGCTGGGCGTGCTGGTGGTGTCCTCCGAGTACGGCACCGGGATGATCCGCACCACCTTCACCGCCTCCCCGCAGCGGCACCGCGTACTGGCGGCGAAGATCCTGGTGTTCTTCGCGGTGGCGTTCGTGACCGCCGCGGTGGCGATCGCCGCGGTCGGCCTCTACGCCCAGATCACGGTGGGCGCGCGGACCAACGCGAACTGGCTGCCGACCGTCTTCACGGGCGCGCTCTACGTGTCGCTGATGGGCGTGCTGGCGCTCGCGGTGGGCTCGATGATGCGGCACTCGGCCGGCGCCATCACCACCATGCTGGGCGTCCTGCTGGTCCCGGCGATCCTGCCGGCCTTCCTGCTCTTCAACGACGGCCTGGCGGACGTCGCGCAGGTGATGAGCGACTACAACGCCATCAACGCCCTGTCGCTGATCTTCGAGGGCGACCGGTCCACCGGCACCGGGGGCGCCCAGATCGCGCTGCTCGCGACACTGACCGTCCTGGCGTGCGCCGGGGCCTTCGCCGTCCAGGCCAACCGGGACGTGTAGGCACGCCCCGCCCCGGTTCAGTACCGGGGCGCGTTACGGGACCGCTGGGACCTCGTGGACCGGCGGTCCCTGGCGTTCCAGCACGCCTTGTGCCAGTGGCGGCGGTCGTCGACGCCGGCGTGGGCGGGCCAGGCCACCACGTGCGGGACGCCGGAGGGGATCATCTGGTCGCAGCCCGGGCAGCGGTAGGTCTTCCCCGCGGCGCTCGACCCGGCGACGTGCCGCACGCTCCAGTCCTCGCCCTGCCAGCTCTCCGAGGACTGCCAGCCGCCGTACCGACCGCCGCCCTCGTCGTCCTCGAGGGGACCGCCCCGTCCGTTCCCTCCGGCGGGGCCCTTGGGTCGGTTGCGGCGCGGGGACACGGTTCACCTCACGGGACGGGTGCGGGCTGGGACCCGCACAAGCCTACGCGGCCCCGCGCGGACGTCGGGCCGGACCGCCGGGAGGCGCGTCACCCGACCGGACACGACACCTCCGCTCCGCCTCGGGAACACGGGCGACCCATTCTGCAGACAATCGGCCAATTCCTGGATCCGCCCGTGACCTCGGCACGTGTCAGGCGGTTATGCCGCGTGGGGGAGCTCCGATCCGGGAGCCAGGAAAGCAGGAAGTGCCCATGCACGTCGGAAGTTTCATCGTCGCCGCCCAGTTCCCGGGCCAGGGCCACGGGGAGCCGCTGCACCGCGCGGTCCGCTCCGCCGAGGTCGCCGAGGAGGCCGGGCTCGCCGAGGTGTGGCTGGCCGAGCACCATTTCGTCCCGTACGGCGTCTGCCCCTCGGCCGTGACCCTCGCGGCGACGTTGCTGGGCCGGACCCGGCGGCTGCGGGTGGGTACCGCGGTGAGCGTACTGCCCACCGCGCACCCCGTGGCCCTGGGCGAGCAGGCCGCGCTGCTGCACATCACCTCCGGCGGGCGTTTCTCGCTGGGGGTGGGGCGCGGCGGCCCCTGGGTGGACCTGGAGGTCTTCGGCGCCGGCCTGGAGGCGTACGAGCGGGGCTTCCCCGACTCCCTCGACCTGCTGCTGCGCTGGCTGCGCGAGCCCTCGGTGGCGGGGGACGGCCGTTTCCCGTTCCGTGAGGTGCCGGTGGTGCCCCGGCCGTCGGAGGCGCTGGAGGGCGGTGCCGCCCCCGAGGTCGTGGTCGCCTGCACCTCCCCGGCGAGCGTCCGGCTGGCCGGCGAGCGCGGACTGCCGATGCTGCTGGGCATGCACGCCGGGGACGAGGAGAAGGCCGCCATGGTGCGGGCCTGGCAGGAGCACGCGCGGGCGGCGGGCCGGCCGGAGGAGGCCGTCCGCTCGGCGGCCCACGTCTCGGCGGGTCTCTGCCAGATCGCCGACCGGCCGGAAGACGCCAGGGAGACGCTGCTGAAGTCCATGCCGGGTTGGCTGAAACAGGGCCTTGCCGCGCATGTGACGGTGGACGGCCGGGTGCGCGCGATGCGTGATCCCCACGCCTACACGGAGATGCTCTGCCAATTGCATCCGGTGGGCACGCCCCGCCTGTGCGCCGACCGGCTCGCGGCCACCGCGGAGCGCACCGGGATCCGGCGGTTCGCCCTGCTCACGGAGGGGTCGGGTGATCTCGCGGCCACCGAGGAGAACCTCCGGCGGCTCGGCGGCGAGGTTCTGCCGCGCCTGGTGTGACGTGCGGGGCGACGGACGGCACGCAGGGTGCGAGGGTGGGCGGGACGGAGCGCGTGACGAGGTGCGCCACGACCGGGACCGGTGTGACGGCCGGCTCCGCGGGCGGGATGCCGGCGGCGCGGGGTGCGGTCCGGCGTCCTGGCGGGAGGGTGGTCGCCCCCGCCGGGACGTCGGACCGTGCCTCATGAAGGTCAGCAGTCCCGCAGTTCCGGCGACTGGTTGAGGAGTTGCGCGCGCACCGAGGTGAAGCGGGCCAGCCGCTCCTCGCTCCCGTCGAGCGGGAACACCGCGACGCGGTGGCAGTTCTGGAAGGCGAGGCGCACACCGAAGTGGCGTTGCAGGGCTCCCCGGATCGCGTCGCTGGCGAGCGCGCGCAGGAGCTGACCCCGTGCCTGCTCGTCCGGCGGCGGCGTCTGGTTGTCGGCGAACGGTCCGCCGTCCACCTCGAGCTGGGCCACCAGTGAGCTGATCATCTCCCATGCGTAGGGCAGGGAGGTCCGGACGCAGTCGACGAAAGCCGCTTCGTCGACCTCGCCTCGCTCGGCCTGTTCGAGCAGGGCCGGTGAGACGTCGAGCGACATGAGTTCTCCTCTCGCACCCCCTCGGCGAAGGGGTTGCCGGACGGTACGGGACGGCGGGCGTCGGACACGCTGCGTACCCGTGCCACAACCGCCCGTTCACTACGGTAGGCACCTCCGGGTCCCCCGCACCAGGAGACGGCGTACTTGTCCGATTTCGCATCGCCGCGTTCCGCACACAATCAGCCAGAACCGCACAGGGAGCTCCCGGGGCGAATCGCGTCGAGCGCCGTGGGTCGAGTAGCGTTGCGGACCATGCGTCTTGTCATCGCCCGCTGCTCCGTCGACTACGCGGGGCGCCTCACCGCACATCTGCCGTCCGCTCCCCGCCTGATCCTGGTCAAGGCGGACGGGAGCGTCTCGATCCACGCGGACGACCGCGCCTACAAGCCGCTGAACTGGATGTCGCCGCCGTGCGCCCTCAAGGAGGGCACGGGCGACGACGCCGGCGTCTGGACGGTGGTCAACAAGGCGGGCGAGAAGCTGATCATCACGATGGAGGAGATCCTCCACGACTCCTCGCACGAGCTGGGCGTGGACCCGGGCCTCATCAAGGACGGCGTCGAGGCGCACCTTCAGGAACTGCTCGCCGACCGCATCGACACGCTGGGCGAGGGCTACACGCTGATCCGCCGCGAGTACATGACGGCGATCGGGCCGGTCGACATCCTGTGCCGGGACGGGCAGGGCGGGACCGTGGCCGTGGAGATCAAGCGGCGCGGTGAGATCGACGGCGTCGAGCAGCTGACGCGCTATCTGGAGCTGCTGAACCGCGACCCGTTGCTCGCGCCGGTGCGGGGGGTGTTCGCGGCGCAGGAGATCAAGCCACAGGCGCGGGTGCTGGCGACGGACCGGGGCATCGCCTGCCAGGTCCTCGACTACGACGCTCTCCGCGGCATCGAGGACGACAAGCTCCGCCTGTTCTGACGCCGGCTCCGTCCCGGCGTGACGCCGGTCTCCGTCCCGGCGCGGCCGGTTCCGCGCACACGCACTCCGCCCCCCACGGTTCGTCGCCGTGGGGGGCGGAGTGCGTGTGCGCGGTCGGTGCCGGGACGCCTCAGGCGACGGGGGGCGTCTGCGAGGGGTCCGGCCCGGGCGGGCCCGTCAGGGACGGTGAGACCTGG
>NZ_JACADT010001330.1:0-1217 GCF_013421635.1 Streptomyces sp. UH6
CCGCCCAGCGCCCCAGGGCGGCCCGGGCCGCCTACCGGGAGGCGGCCGAGGAGTGGAGTCGGCTGCCCGCGGGCATGCAGGTGCTAGGGGAGCCGACGCCCGAGGACACCGCACGCCGCCTCGAGGAGCTCACCGGTACACCAGGCCGGCCGACGACCACGGGGGATCCATGACCGACCGCGACGCCCGCGACCTTCCGGACCTCACCGCGCTCGACCTCGAGTCCCTGCGCCGCCTCGACCACCCGGTCCTGCGCGACGTCCTCGAGCGCCTTCAGGCCCGGCAGGACGACGGCACCGAGACGCTCTGGGGCTTCAACAACTCCGCACCGCAGTGACCCGGGCGGGGCCCCGGGCCGAGGCGGGGGCGGGTGCGGGGGCGGCGGCGTCATCCCCTGCAGGTACCTCCTCCGAAACCGGCAACGAGATCGGCACCGGCAGCACCGGCACCGGCACCGGAACCGGCAGCACCGGCACCGGTGCCGAGGCCGCCGGCGTCCACGCGCGTGTGCCGTTCCGCCAGTTCGTCGTCAAGACGCACGCCCGGTGCAACCTGGCCTGCCGGTACTGCTACCTGTACTCCGGCCCCGACCGGGGGTGGCGGGCACGCCCGCCCACGGCCTCCGCGGCGGTGCGTGAGCAGACCGCCCGGCGGATCGGTGAGCACGCCGCCCGGCACCGGCTGCGGCACCTCTCGCTGGTCCTCCACGGTGGAGAACCGTTGCTGCACGGCGCCGGACCGCTGGTCGCGTACACCGAGGCGGTGCGGCGCGCGGTGCCCTCCGGGAGCACCGTCCACGCCACCGTGCAGACCAACGGAACACTGCTCACCGACGAGAGCGCCGCTCTCCTTTCGGAGCACCGCATCACGGTGGGCCTCAGCATCGACGGCGGCCTCCCGCACCACAACCGCCGGCGGGTGGACCACGCCGGCCGCCCCTCCCACCCCGCCGTCGTCCGCGCCGCCCGCCTGCTGGCCGACCGTCACCGGGGCGCCTACGCGGGCCTCCTGGTGGTCGTCGACCCCACCCTCGACCCGGCCGAGGTCCACCGGTCGCTGCTGGAGCTCGACCCGCCCGCCCTGGACCTGCTGCTGCCCCACGGCAACTGGACCACGCCCCCGCCCGGGTCGCGGGCCGTGGACGGGTCCGGCGCCACCCCCTACGGCGACTGGCTCTGCGCCGTCTTCGACCTGTGGTGGCGGGCCCCCCGTCACCG
>NZ_JACADT010001331.1:0-1217 GCF_013421635.1 Streptomyces sp. UH6
ACGTGTCCCGGGTCCCGGCCTCCCGGCCGGCCCGGGCCGGCTGCCGCGTGTCCGCGGCGGACTGCACTGATTCACTCACTGGTCGGCTGCCCTGGCTGTGCGATGGTCGAAGACGGCTCGTCGGGACGACGGTACGGGAGGGGTGCGACGCGGTCGTCGGCGGAGGCCGTTCCGGTCCGCGACGCCCGCCGGAATAGGAGGGGAGTTGTCCGGATAAGGCGCTCTTGACGCAGTTGGCCGTAATGGAGGAACCTGGGCGCTGTGTCAGGGGGGCCAGGGGAGGCCTCCCGCGCGGCACGTCGCCGGGGGGCGCATGACCATAGGGGTGGTCGGCGGGGCGGGTGCGCGGTCGATGTTCCGGCTGGAGCGGCTGGAAGAGGCGATGCGCAGACGTCTGGGCCGCGAATGTCTGTACGTGCCGTCGTGCCGTCTGGGCCTGTACCTGGCGCTGCGGCACTGGTGCCGGCCGGGGGGCCGCGTGCTGATGTCGCCGGTCAACGACGACGTCATCTTCTTCGTCGTGCTGGCCGCCGGACTCCGGCCCGTGCAGGCGCCGTTGAACCCGTTCGACGGGTCGATCGACGTCGACGCCGTGGAACCGGACGTGTGGCGCGGACTGGCCGGCGTGCTCACCGCCAACCTGTACGGCAACCCCGACCCGGCGCCCCGACTCCGCGCGCGGTGCGACCGGCTGGG
The DNA here is from genome assembly GCF_013421635.1 of Streptomyces sp. UH6. NCBI lineage: Bacteria > Bacillati > Actinomycetota > Actinomycetes > Kitasatosporales > Streptomycetaceae > Streptomyces > Streptomyces sp. UH6. Next base: position 697 of record NZ_JACADT010001331.1, read on the forward strand.
CATCCCGCTCATCGAGGACGCGGCGCATGCCATCGGCAGCGAGACGGCCGGGCGCCCGGTGGGGTCCTTCGGGCAGGCGGCCTCGTTCAGCCTGTCCAAGCACGTCGGCGTCCGGGCCGGCGGCGTCCTGGCCTTCGACGGCGAACCGGGGCTGCGGGAGGAACTGGTCCGGGCGCGGGACGAGTTGCTGGAGCCGCCCCGAGCGCTGGCCGAACTCCTCTACGGCGTACGCCCGTTCGCCGAGGCGGCGGTGCGCGGGCTGGGGCTGCGGAGGACCGCCCTCGCCGCGCTGCGGCTGCTCGGGGCGAGCGAACGCGACGGGATCCGGATGCCGTTGCGCGCCCCGCAGCTGGCGGAAGCCACCGCCTCGGCGCCCGGGCTCGGCACCCACCACTCCTGGGTGCGGGTCGACATGCACGACTACCGCCGCACCCCCGGCCCCGTCCGTGCCCGCCGGATCGAGCGAGGCCTCGGCCGACTCGACCAGGTGCTGCGGGCCCACCGTGAGGGAACCGCGCTGC
>NZ_JACADT010001332.1:0-1216 GCF_013421635.1 Streptomyces sp. UH6
CGTTGCCCGGCACGGCGCGCAGCTGGCGGCGCACGGACTTCACCAGGGCGCGCCAGTCGCGGCCGGGGCCGAGGTCGTCGGGTGTGTCGACGCTCAGCGCGACCGGGTGGACGGTGGTGAACCAGCCGACGGTGCGCGACAGGTCCACCCCGTCGAGCAGGTCCTCGCGGCCGTGGCTCTCCAGGTCCAGGCGGACCCGCTTCCCGCCGGTCCACCGGGCCAGGGCGAGGGCGAGGGCGGCCAGCAGGACGTCGTTGACGCGGGTGCGGTAGGCGGTGGGGGCGGAGCGCAGCAGGGCCTCGGTGTCCTCCTCGTCGAGTTCCACGGTGAGCATGTGGGAGGCGCCCGGGTCGGGGAGGGCCGGGCCGGGCAGCGGTTCGGCGGTCACCGCCTCCTCCCAGTGGGGCACTTCGTGGTCCAGGCCGCCGCCCGCCACGTGCGCCGCGAGCCCGCGGGCCCAGTCGCGGTAGGAGGTGGTGCGCTCCCCGAGGTCGACGGGTTCGCCGCGTACCGCCTGGTGGTAGGCGCTCTCCAGGTCGTCCTGCAGGATCCGCCAGGACACGGCGTCCACCACGAGGTGGTGGGCGACCAGCAGGAGGAAGGCAGGGCGTCCGGGGCCGGAGGTGAACAGCCCGGCGGCCAGCAGCGGCCCGTGCTCCAGGTCGAAGCCGGCGTGGAGTGCGTCGGCGGCCCGCTCCATGACGGCGTGGACCCGCTCCGGGGGCAGGCCCGTCAGGTGGTGGTGGACCAGGACGTCCTGCCGTTCGGCCGGCGGCGGGTTGAACTGGCGCCAGCCGTCGGCGTTCCGGGTGAAGCGCATGCGGAGCGCGTCGTGGTGGTGGAGCAGTGCGGCCAGGGCCGTCTCCAGGGCCGCCGGGTCGGGTGTGCCGTCGAGTTCGAGGAGGAGGGACTGGTTGAAGTGGTGGTGCGCGGCGCGCGGGGTGGTCAGGAACCACTGCTGGATGGGGGTGAGCGGCACCTCGCCGCTGACCGGGCCGTCTCCGGTGCGCTGCGGTCCGGTGCGGACGACGGCGGCCAGTGCGGCGACGGTCTGGTGGGCGAACAGGTCGCGGGTGGCGAGGTGCAGTCCCTCGCGGCGCAGCCGGGACACCACCTGCATGCTGAGGATCGAGTCGCCGCCCAGGTGGAAGAAGTTGTCGTCGGCGCCGACCTCCGGCACGCCGAGGACCTCGGCCCAGACGCGGGCGACGCGCCG
>NZ_JACADT010001333.1:0-1213 GCF_013421635.1 Streptomyces sp. UH6
CGGGTGCGGTGGCGGGGGACGGCATCACGCTGGTGGCCGGCGTCCGGACGGCGCATCCCGGGGTGCGGACGGTGGTGCTGGCGGAGAAGGACGACCCGCGTCGTGCCGCGCAGGCGTTGCAGGCGGGCGCGTCGGGCTGGGTGGCGAAGGACTGCTCGCTGTCGCGGCTGCTGACCGTGGTGCGGGGGGTGCTGCGCGACGAGACGCATCTGCCGCCGGCGCTGCTGACGGGTGTGCTGCGGGAGATGACCGCGGCGCGGCGGCACCGTACGGAGAGCGAGCGGCTGGTGGAGTCGCTGACGCCGCGGGAGCGCGAGGTGCTGCGCTGCATGGTGGCGGGGCTGGGCCGCAAGGCGGTGGCGGAGCGGTTGTTCCTGTCGCCGCACACGGTACGGACGCACATGCAGAACGTGCTGGGCAAGCTGGGGGTGCACTCGACGCTGGCGGCGGTGGCGCTGGCGCGGCGGGCCGGGGTGGGGCCGGTGGACCTAGCCGGGGATGTTGTCGAACGGGGCGGTCAGCCGGCGTAGCAGGGTGGCGAGTTCGCCGCGTTCGCCGCGGGAGAGCTCGGAGAGCAGGGCGCGTTCCTGGTCGAGGAGACCGGCGAGGGCCTGGTCGGCGCGGCTCTTGCCCTCCTCGGTGAGGCGGACGAGGACGCCGCGGCGGTCGCTGGGGTCCGGGAGGCGTTCGACGAGGCTCTTCTTGGCGAGCCGGTCGATGCGGTTGGTCATCGTCCCGGAGGTGACCAGGGTCTGGGTGAGGAGCTGGCCGGGGGAGAGCTGGTAGGGGGATCCGGCGCGGCGCAGGGCGGTGAGCACGTCGAACTCCCAGGGTTCGAGGTGGTGCTCGGAGAAGGCGAGCCGGCGCGCGCGGTCGAGGTGGCGGGCCAGCCGGCTGACCCGGCTGAGTACTTCGAGCGGTTCCACGTCGAGGTCCGGGCGCTCCCGGCGCCACGCTGCGACCAGCCGATCGACCTCGTCCTCCATACGATCAGTGTAGTGGTTGTGTCGATGTGAAGTCTCTTGACGTCGAGAGATTTTGCCCTGTGCACTGGTGCCATGGACGCAGACATGGACCCGGGTGCGGGCAAGGGCAAGGGCGAGGACGAAGGTAAGGGCAAGGGCAACGGCGGGGGCACGGACTGGGACGCCGAACGGTATCTGCGGCACGCGGACGACCGCGCCCGCCCGTTCGCCGACCTGCTGGCCCGTGT
>NZ_JACADT010001334.1:0-1213 GCF_013421635.1 Streptomyces sp. UH6
CGTGCGGGCCGGCGGAGCCGGTGCACAGGGGGCGCGGGGGCCACGTCCCGCAGGAGGGGGACGGCGTGTAGCCCGACTGCGCCCGGGCGCGGGCCGCGCGCGTTCCCCGCCCGGGGCCCGGGCGGGGAACCCTCGCGGCCCATGACGTCAGGCGCTCTTGACGGCGGAGATGTCGAAGCGGAGCTTGATCTTGTCGGAGACCAGCACACCGCCCGTCTCCAGCGCGGCGTTCCAGGTGACGCCCCACTCGGAGCGCAGGATCTCGCCCCGGCCCTCGAAGCCGACGCGCTCGTTGCCGAACGGGTCCTTGGCGGCCCCCTGGAACTCCAGGTCGATGGTGACCGGCTTGGTGACCCCGAGGAGGGACAGGTCGCCGGTGACCCGGTAGTCGTCGCCGCCGACGGCCTCGATCTCCGTGGAGCGGAAGGTCATGGTCGGGAACTCGTCGGTCTTGAAGAAGTCGGCGCTCTTGAGGTGGCCGTCACGGTCGGCGGAGCCGGTGTCGATGCTCTCCATGACGATGTCCAGCGAGGCGGTGGACTTCGACGGGTCCGCGCCGTCCAGGTGCAGGGCGCCGGTGAACTCGCGGAACTGGCCCTTGACGTTGGTGACCATCGCGTGGCGGGCGACGAAGCCCAGCGTGGTGTGCGACGGGTCGAGGGTGTAGTCGCCGGTCAGGGCGGCGAGGTCCGGGCTCACCGGGGTGTTCCCGGCGCCGGCGTTGCTGCGGTTGAAGATGCCCATGGTGTGCTCCTCGGGGTCGGGATGACGGATGGAACGCGAACGGGAGAGCCTGTCGGCCGAAACTGTCGGTTGAAGATTCAACGACCTCCGACGTCTCCGAAGGTAGCGCGATTCTGTTTAAGATTCAACCGACTCGCGGAAGGTAAGCTCCGGCATCACCCGGCCGGCCCCAACCGCGCGCCGTCGCCGGCCGTCCCCCGGGCGGAGCACGCCCTTTGTCCGACCCCTACAACCGGGCGGGCGGTCGGGCAGGAGGAACGCCTGCATGGCCCCGGTCTTCTGTTCGGTAGCACCAGGAAATCGCGCCGGACACTGTACGGAGTCGATGGCCCCGTCCCTCAGGCCCGCTTCGTAAGGTCGCTGCATGACCGTTGTGGATGAGGCGCTGGGCGAGCCCACCGAGGACCTGAACGAGCCGGCCGACGCGCGGGGGCGCGTGGCGGAGCTGCGCGAGATCCGGGCGCGTGCG
>NZ_JACADT010001335.1:0-1213 GCF_013421635.1 Streptomyces sp. UH6
CTGCCCGGGTTCGTCCCCGCGTGACGGGGCACCCGGCCCGCGACCATCGGCACCGAGGGGCCCGTCGGCACCAGGAGCCCCAGGACGCGGGAGACGGCATGGCCCAACGGCACCGGTTGATCAAGGCGACCCCCGAGGAGGTCTGGGGCATCCTCGCGGACGGCGAGCGTTACGCGGACTGGGTGGTCGGCACCGCGCGCTCCCGGCCGGTGCGGGGCGACTGGCCCGAGGTGGGGGCGGCGATCACGTACGAGATCCGGCTCGGCCCGCTGAGGCTGCACAACGAGACCGTGGTGCGCCGCTGCCTGCCCGGCCGCGAGCTGGAACTGGAGGCCAAGGCGGGCCCCCTCGGCACCGCGCGGATCGCGCTGGAGCTGCGCTCCTGGGGCGACGACACCTTGATCATCGTCGACGAGCACCCGCTGCAGGGCGCCGGCGGGAAGATCCACAACGTGGCCGTGGAGGCACTGATCCAGCTGCGGCACCGGGAGATGCTGCGCCGGCTGGAGGAGGTCTGCGAGGAGGCGTGCCGCCGCGACGGCGGACGGCCCGGACCGTCCGACCAGGGCCGCGTCCGGCCCGCCGGAGCCTGAGGAGGCGCACATGACCGACGCCGTGGTGATCGGCGCCGGCCCCAACGGGCTGGTCGCGGCCAATCTGCTGGCGGACGCCGGCTGGAGCGTCGTCGTCCTGGAGGAGCAGCCCGAAGCGGGGGGCGCGGTGCGGCACGACCGGGGCGTCGACCCGGAGTTCGTGCACGACCTGTTCAGCGCCTTCTACCCGCTCGCCGCCGCCTCGCCCATCCTGGAGAGCCTGCGCCTGGAGCGGTACGGGCTGCGCTGGCGGCACGCGCCGAGGGTGGTCGCGCATCCGCTGAGCGACGGACGGTGCGCCGTGCTGGGCCGCACCCTGGGGCAGACCGTCGCCTCCCTGGAGGGCTTCGCGGAGGGCGACGGCGAGGCCTGGCGCGACCTGCACGACGTGTGGGAACGACTGCGGCCGGACCTGCTGGACGCCCTGTTCACCCCCTTCCCGCCGGTCAAGGCGGGCGCCCGGCTGGCGCTGCGGCTGCGCGGCACCGGCGGGCTGCGACTGGCCCGCAGCCTGGTGCTGCCGGTGCGCAGGCTGGGGGAGGAGGAATTCCGGGAGGAGGGCGGCCGGCTGCTGCTGGCCGGCAACGCCCTCCACGCCGACCTCGCCCCGGAGGCCGCGG
>NZ_JACADT010001336.1:0-1211 GCF_013421635.1 Streptomyces sp. UH6
CGCGGCCCGCCCCGGAGGACGGCACGCACCCGGACGACCGCGCGCACCCGGCGGACGCCGCTCACCCGGTGGGCGGCGGCGAAGGCGTGAGCGAGGACGCGGAAGGGAAGGCGCGCGACGGTGACCGGGAACGGTCGCCGCACGGCAAGGACGAGAGACGGGGGCAGCACGCATGACGCAGCAGGATCAGCAGCCGGGCCGGACGGCCCGGACGGACGACGGAGCGGAACAGGTGACGACGGGCACGGGCACGGGCACGGACGCGGCCCAGGCGGCCGACGCGGCCACCCCGGAGCTGGTGATCATCTCCGGCATGTCCGGGGCCGGCCGCTCCACCGCGGCCAAGTGCCTGGAGGACCTCGGCTGGTTCGTCGTCGACAACCTGCCGCCCGCCCTGATCCCCACCATGGTGGAGCTCGGCGCCCGCAGCCAGGGCAACGTCGCCCGGATCGCCGTGGTCGTCGACGTCCGCGGCCGCCGCTTCTTCGACAACCTCCGCGAGTCCCTCACCGAGCTGGACGCCCGCCAGGTCAGGCGGCGGTTCGTCTTCCTGGAGTCCTCCGACGACGCCCTGGTGCGCCGCTTCGAGTCGGTGCGCCGCCCGCACCCGCTGCAGGGCGACGGCCGCATCGTCGACGGCATCGCCGCCGAGCGTGAACTCCTGCGCGAGCTGCGAGGCGACGCCGACCTGGTGATCGACACCTCCGGCCTCAACGTGCACCAGCTGCGCGCCAAGATGGACGCCCAGTTCGCGGGCGAGGAGGAGCCCGAGCTGCGGGCCACCGTGATGTCGTTCGGCTTCAAGTACGGCCTGCCCGTCGACGCCGACCTCGTGGTGGACATGCGCTTCCTGCCCAACCCGCACTGGGTCCCCGAGCTGCGCCCGTACACCGGCCTCAACGAGGAGGTGTCCTCCTACGTCTTCTCCCAGCCCGGCGCCAAGGAGTTCCTCGACCGCTACACCGAGCTGCTGCACATGATCGCGGCCGGCTACCGGCGCGAGGGCAAGCGCTACGTGACCGTGGCCGTCGGCTGTACCGGCGGCAAGCACCGCTCCGTCGCCATGTCGGAGAAGCTCGCCAAGCGCCTGGCCGCGGACGGGGTCGAGACGGTGGTCGTCCACCGGGACATGGGACGCGAATGAGACGCCACACCCCGCGGCTCACCGGCCTGCGGCGCAACGCGGTCCCCGCCTTCCGCAGGGAGGCCCG
>NZ_JACADT010001337.1:0-1209 GCF_013421635.1 Streptomyces sp. UH6
GGGACCGCGGCGCGTCCGTGACGGGCCCCTCCCGGCGCGGGCGGGCCGGCGCATCCGCCGTCAGGGACGCCACACGTACCGGGCGTCCGGTTCGCGTTCCTCGTTGCGGGACCCGTCCGTCCGCTCCCGGGCCACGAACCCGTGCCGCTCGTAGAAGCGCGCGGCCCGCTCGTTCACCTGGAACGTCCACAGCTCCAGGCCGTCCGGCCGCTCCGCCTTGGCCAGCTCCACGAACCGGCCCCCGAGGCCCCGGCCCTGCCGGCCGGGCGCGAGGTAGAGCTGGGCCAGCTCCGCACCGTCGAGGACCATCACCCCGACCGTCTCGCCCTCCGACACCGCGACCCAGGTCTCCATGGACGGCACCACCACGTGCCGGAACCACGCGCGGACCTCGTCGTCGGTGTGCGCGCGCCGCACCGTCGGCAGCGCGGCGTCGTACGACCGCAGGTACACCTCGGCGGCGGCCGCGGCATCCGCCTCGCCGGCCCGGCGGAGCACCACCTCCGGCACCACGGCGGTCGCGGTGATCTCCACCAGCTGTCCGGCGTACCCGAGGCAGCTGACGCCGAGCAGGGTGGAGGAGTGCGGCCCGTTCGCCGGGACGGAGGCGGACACGACCTCCCAGACCCGGGCCAGCACCGCCGGGTCGTCGCTCACCACGTACACCTCGGTCCGCACCACGTGCGCCGGGTCGCTGCCCACCGCGGCGAGCTGCCGCCGCAGGTTCGCGACGGTCCGCTCGGCCTGGAGCACCGGGTCGCCCTCCCCGACGAGCCTCCCGTCCGCGTCCAGCGGCACCGTCCCGGCGAGGAAGGCGAGCCTGGCCCCGGCCTCCACCACGGAGACGTGGGAGTAGGAGGGAGGCGGGAAGAGGCCCGGGGCGGTCACTACGCGCTCGATCATGTGGTCTCCCGTGGGTGATGTCGGTCCGCACACCGCGGAACTCGCACGATCATGGAGGCCGGCGGCCGCCCGCCGCACCCCGATAAAGGCGTCGCGCAAAGGCGTCACGCATCCGCAACACCGCTGTTCGCGGCGGTTCGCGAGGGCTCGGTACGGTGGGTCCGTCCCGCTCGGCCGACGACGCCCGAAGACGCCCACCGCACCCGACGGGAGTCTCCGTGACCGCACGACCCCGCACCCCGCTGCCGCCCTGGCTGGCACACGCGCTGGCCACGCGCCGTGAGCCCGTCCCCTGGGGAGCCGTGG